>NZ_JARAVK010000139.1:0-24195 GCF_033792765.1 Streptomyces sp. PA03-6a
GCTACGGCGACAGCGACAGTGGCCGCGGCCGTTGCCTCCGCCGCCTCCGCGGCCACTGTCGCTGTCGCCGTAGCCGTTGTTCCCGTTGTCCCCGCCGTTGTCGCCGTATCCGTTGTCGTCGTCGCCGTAGTCGTCGCTGCCCTTGCTGTAGGAGCCGTTCCCGCCGTCGTCGCTGCTCGCCGTGGCGACGGCGCTGCCGGTCGAGGCGGCCAAGAGGCCGGTGGCAAGAAGTCCGGTCGCGACGCCGAGAGCGGTGCGGCGCATCAGACTGGTTCGCATGAGTGTCCTTCCTTCGGACGCGTTGCGGGCGGCGGTCGACGCCGCCCCTGCGATCCAGTCGTACGTCGCGCGGTCAACGGCCGCCCGTCGAGCGGAGCGTCCGGGCGACAGCGTGGCCAAGGAAGTGACGCAGTGCCACGAGGTACGGAACGTCAGTCCCCGCTGAGCAACAGCGTGTCGAGACCGCGTACCAGACCCCGGCGTGTCGCGGCCGCGCGAGCGGCGAGCAGGGTCCCCGCGACGTAGGGCGCGGGGGAGGTGCCCGCCTCGTGACGGATCACCAGACGCTCGTCCGGCAGCCCGAACTGCACCTCCACGGCGAGGGTGTAGCCCGGCAGTCGCAGCGAGTGGACCTGCGTGCCCGCGATCGACGCGCCGCGGGCCTCGGGGTGCCCCGCCGTGCGTTCCGGGTCCACGGCGTACTCGGGCCGCCGTACGGCGCCCAGCTGTTCGGCGAGTTCGCGCGCGGTGCCGCTGGGGGCGTCCGGCTTGGTCGCGGACGCGTAGTCGATGATCTCCCAGTGCGGCAGGTGACGGGCGGCCAGCCGGGCGGCGGCCTGCGCCATGGCGGCGGTCAGCGAGAAGTTCCCCGAGGCCACCACGCCGACCCCGTGCTCCTCGGCCAGCGCGGCGATCTCCTCGTAGTCCGCGCCGGACAGGCCCGACGAGCCGACCACGACGTTGACTCCGCGGACCACGGCGGTGCGCACATGACGCCCGACAGCGGTGTGCGAGGTGTAGTCGATCAGCACGTCCACGCCGTCCAGCGCGTCGTCGACCGTGCTGAAGACCGGCACCCCGAGTTCCGGACCGCCCCACACCGCCCCGAGGTCCGCGCCGGCCGCCGACCGCGCCACCGCCGTCCGCAGCCGCAGGTCCCCGGAGTCCAGGACGGCGCGCGCGACCGCCTCCCCGGTCCAGCCGGTCGCCCCGGCGACGCACACGTTCAGCAGGTCCATCCCACCAGCATGAGGCATGATCACCGTCCTTCCCGCCCTGAACCGGTCCCCCCGGGGGACCTCAGGCGCAGCCGGGCGGCGGCGGAGCGGGCCTGACGGCGCATCCGGCCCGGCAGCGTCGTCGAGTGCGGCGCGGCGGCGACGAGCTGCTCCGACAGCCACAGCGAGCGCTTCTCCAGGTCCAGCTCGTCCAGCAGCCGGTCGATGTTGGCCAGCAGCGCCCCGTACAGGTCCCAGCTCTCCCAGCGCCGTTCCGTCTCCGCCCGCAGCAGCGCCGCGATCCGGTCCCGTTCCTCCCGGCCGCGCCGCAGCGCGTCCTCCAGCCGGGCCTCCGCCTGGTCCGCGCCCTCCGTGACCTGGGCGGCGATCAGCCGGCCGTAGCTGTCGACGGCGTCGGCCATGTCGGCGAACAACTCGTCGATGCCGGCGGCGAGCTCGCCGGTGAACAGTGGCTCCCGCGCGCCGCGCTCGCGGTCCAGCTCCGTCAGCGAGCGGCACAGCGTCCGCAGCAGCACGGTCGACACCTCCAGGGTGTCCAGCCCGCTGCGCAGGAGGAGCCGGGCCATCGCGCCCTCCGCCGGTTTCACCCGCGGGTTGAGCCGGGTCCCCTCCTCCGCCCTGCGCAGCGAGGCGTCGAACCGTGCGATCTCGTTGTCCAGCCGGCGTGCGTCCATCAGCCAGGAGCGGGCCTGCCCGGCGGTGGCGCCGTCGCGCACCTCCCGCCCCATACGGAGCATCAGCGCCCGCATGTGCTCGGCCAGCTCCCGCACCGCGTCACCGGCCGGCTCCACGAAGGCGGGGGGCGGCACGACGACGTTCAGCAGCACCCCGACGATCGCCCCGACCAGGGTCTCCAGGATGCGGTCCAGCGCCTCGCCGGAGGGGGCGGGGACGGCCAGGATGAGCATCGCGCTGATCGCCACCTCGGCCACGAACTCGTCCACGCGGATGAAGTGACCGATCACCAGCGACGCCAGGATGATCAGCCCGAGGCTCCACCACGTCAGCCCGATCAGCTCCGCGAAGCCGACCGCGATGAGGACGCCCGCCACCACGCTGACCACCCGTCGGATGCCCGTGGTCACCGTCGTGTAGAGCGTCACCTGTACCACGAGCAGGGCCGTCAGCGGAGCCGTCAGCGGCGCGGGGTTGGGCAGCAGCCAGACGGCCACGGCGTACGACAGCACCGCGGCCACGGTGGAGCGCACCGTCTGCACGACGATCGGGTCGTTGTTGCGCCGCAGGAGGTCGGCGAGCGGGGCGGGGAGGACGCCGGGCACCCTGCCAGTCTCCCCACGCGCGGGACGTCGGCACCGGTCGGCGGCACGGGTTGCGCCGACCGCGTGAATACCCGGCCCCGACACGCCCCTGAGGCACCGTCGGCGGCCGCGGCGGGGGCTTCATGGTCCGGGCCGAGTGTGTCCGAGCAGGGGAGCGAGGTGCCTATGGCGTGCGCGGTACGGCGCTCCCGGGCCCTTGCCGCGGTGGTCGTCCTCGCGGCCGCCGCGGTCGCGTGCGGCGGCGCGTCGCGGACGTCCGGACGGGCGACGCTCGACTGGTACAACTTCCCCGACGACTCCGGGGCGCTCCAGCAGGCCGCCGACCGCTGCAGCCGTGCCTCCGGCGGACGCTACGTCATCCGCTACAACAAGCTCCCCCGGACGGCGGACGGCCAGCGGCAGCAACTCGTACGCCGGCTGGCCGCACACGACCCCGCGCTCGACGTCCTCGGCCTGGACGTCACCTGGGCCCCGGAATTCGCCGAGGCCGGCTGGATCCGCCCGTGGACGGGCGACCGGCGTGCCGAGGCCGTCCGGGACACCCTTGCCGCGCCGCTGCAGACGGCCACGTGGAAGGGCCGCCTCTACGCCGTCCCGTACAACACCAACGTCCAGCTGCTGTGGTACCGGTCGGACCTCGTGCCGGAGCCGCCCACGACCTGGGCCGGGATGCTCGATGCGGCCCGCGCCCTGGCGAAGGCCGGCAAGCCCCACCGGATCGAGGTCCAGGGCGCCCAGTACGAGGGGCTCACCGTCTGGTTCAACACGCTCGTCGCCAGCGCCGGCGGGTCGATCCTCAACGCCGACGCGACCGCGCCCTCGCTCGGCGCGCCCGCGGTGCGGGCCGCGGGCATCATGCGCGACCTGGCGGTCTCGCCCGCCGCCGACCCGTCGCTGCCCAACCAGACGGAGGACCAGAACCGGCTGGCCATGGAGTCCGGCACCGCCGCCTTCCAGCTGAACTACCCCTTCGTGTATCCGGCGATGAAGGCCGACAACCCGGAGCTGTTCCCGCACTTGAGATGGGCACGCTACCCGCGGGTCGACGCCGGCCGCCCCGCGCGGGTCACCATCGGCGGGATCGACCTCGCCGTCGGCGCCTACAGCCGCCGGCCCGCCCTCGCCTTCGAGGCGGCGCTGTGCCTGCGCGACCGCGACAACCAGCGGACCGCCGCGCTGCTGGGCGGCCTGCCGCCGACCCTGCGCGGCCTCTACGACGATCCCCGGATCAAAGCCAGCTACCCCTTCGCACAGGACATCCTCGCCGAGCTGGAGAACGCCGCCCTGCGGCCGCAGACCCCCGCCTACCAGAACGTGTCCATCGCGGTGGCCCACACCCTGTCACCACCCGCCGCGATCCGGCCGGCCGAGTCCGTCCGGGACCTGCGGGGGCAGATCGAGGACGCCCTGCAGTCCAAGGGGCTGGTCCCGTGACGCGGCTCTCGGAGGGCGCCCGCCAGGAGCGGCGGCTGGGCTGGCTGCTCTGCGCCCCCGCCGTGGTCGTCATGCTCGTCGTGACGGCCTACCCCGTGTTCTACGCCGTCTACCTGTCCCTGCACCGCTACGACCTGCGCTTCCCCCAGCTGGCCCGTTTCGTGGGCCTGGACAACTACGCCGCGGTCCTGAGCTCCGGGTTCTGGTGGGAGGCCCTCTGGGTGACCTGCCTGATCACGGTGGTGTCCGTGGCGGTGGAACTGGCCCTCGGCATGGGCCTGGCCGTCGTCATGCACCGGGCGATCCTCGGCCGCTCCGCGGTGCGCACCGCGATCCTGCTGCCGTACGGCATCGTGACCGTCGTCGCCGCCTTCTCCTGGCAGTACGCCTGGACCCCCGGCATCGGCTACCTCGTCGACGCGTCGGGACAGGCCCCGCTGACCGACCACTGGAAGGCCATCGGACTGATCATCCTGGCCGAGGTCTGGAAGACCACGCCCTTCATGGCGCTGCTGCTGCTCGCCGGGCTGGCCCTGGTGCCCGAGGAGACCCTGCGCGCGGCCATGGTCGACGGCGCCGGCCGCTGGCAGCGCTTCCGGCTGGTCACGCTGCCGCTGATGAAGCCCGCCATCCTGGTGGCGCTGCTGTTCCGCACCCTCGACGCGTTCCGGATCTTCGACAACATCTACGTGCTCACGCAGGGCTCCAACGGCACGGGCTCGGTGTCGATCCTCGGCTACGACAACCTCTTCACGGCGCTGAACCTCGGCATCGGCTCGGCGATCTCGGTGCTGATCTTCCTGTGCGTGGCGGTCATCGCCTTCGCGTTCATCCGGCTGTTCGGCACGGCCGCCCCCGGATCGGAGGACACCGGACGATGAGCACGAGCCCGGCGCAGCGGCGGCGGATCGCCCGCTGGAGCGTCGTCAACACCGTCGTGGTGCTGTACGCGCTGTTCCCGGTGTGGTGGATCGTCGCCCTGTCCTTCAAGGACCCCGCCACCCTCTCCGACGGCAGCTTCGTCCCCCGTACGTGGACGCTGGAGAACTACCGGGGCATCTTCGCGACCTCCGAGTTCACCCGCGCGCTGGTCAACTCCGTCGGGATCGCCCTGATCTCCACCGTCGTGGCCGTCACGCTGGGCACCATGGCCGCCTACGCCGTGGCCCGGCTGCGCTTCCCCGGCAAGGGGCTGCTGATCGGCACCTCGCTGCTGATCGCGATGTTCCCGCCGATCTCCCTGGTGTCGCCGCTGTTCGACATCGAACGCCTCCTCGGGCTGTTCGACACCTGGGCCGGGCTGATCATCCCGTACATGACCTTCTCGCTGCCGCTGGCGGTCTACACGCTGTCGGCGTTCTTCCGTGAGATCCCCTGGGACCTGGAGAAGGCGGCCAAGGTCGACGGGGCGACGCCGGCCCAGGCCTTCCGGCTGGTCATCGCACCGCTCGCGGCGCCCGGGGTGTTCACCACGGCGATCCTGGTCTTCATCTTCTGCTGGAACGACTTCCTGTTCGCGATCTCCCTCACCTCCACCACCACCGCGCGCACCGTGCCGGCGGCGATCGCGTTCTTCACCGGCAGCTCCCAGTTCCAGCAGCCCACCGGCTCGATCGCCGCGGCCGCCGTGGTCATCACCGTCCCGATCGTCGTCTTCGTGCTGCTGTTCCAGCGGCGCATCGTGGCCGGACTGACCTCCGGCGCAGTGAAGGGCTGAAGGACCGCACATGGCCGAGATCACCCTCGACGGCGTCACCAAGCGCTACCCCGACGGCGCGGTCGCCGTCCGCGACGTCAGCCTCGCCATCGGGGACGGCGAGTTCGTCATCCTCGTGGGGCCGTCAGGCTGCGGCAAGTCCACGACCCTGAACATGATCGCCGGGCTGGAGGACATCACCGAGGGCACCCTGCGCATCGGCGGGCAGGTCGTCAACGACAAGGCCCCCAAGGACCGCGACATCGCCATGGTCTTCCAGAGCTACGCCCTCTACCCCCACATGACCGTCCGCCAGAACATGGGCTTCGCCCTGCGGCTGGCCCGCGTGGACAAGGCGGTCATCAAGGAGAAGGTCGAGGAGGCCGCCCGGGTCCTGGACCTCACCGGCCACCTCGACCGCAAGCCCGCCCACCTCTCCGGAGGGCAGCGCCAGCGCGTCGCCATGGGCCGGGCCATCGTCCGCGAGCCCAAGGCCTTCCTGATGGACGAGCCGCTCTCCAACCTCGACGCCAAGCTGCGGGTCCAGATGCGCACCCAGATCGCCCGGCTGCAGCGGCGCCTGGGCACCACCACGGTGTACGTCACGCACGACCAGACCGAGGCCATGACGCTCGGCGACCGTGTCGTCGTGATGCGCGGCGGAGTCGTCCAGCAGACCGGCTCGCCGCAGGAACTGTACGACCGGCCGCGCAACCTCTTCGTCGCCGGGTTCATCGGCTCGCCCGCGATGAACTTCCTGCCCGCCACCGTGGAGGAGGACCGGCTGCGCACCCCCCTCGGCGACCTGCCGCTCGACGACCGCCTCCGCACCGCCCTGGCACGCCACGACGCACCGCGCGAGGTCATCGCGGGCTTCCGGCCCGAGCACTTCGAGGACGCCGCGCTCGTCGACCCCGGCCGTGGCGGCGCCACGGTCACCGTCACCGTCGACGTCCGCGAGTCCCTCGGCTCGGACGTCTACGTCCACGTCGCCCAGGAGGGCGGCGCGGCCGCCGCAGCCGCCGCGGAGCAACTGGCCGAACTCGCGGCCGACTCCGGGCTCGCCGACACCGGCGCCGGCGGCCCCGAGGTCGTCGCCCGGCTCTCCGCCAGGACCCGGGCCCGCGACGGCGAACGCCTGCGGCTGTGGCTGGACACCGCACAGGCCCAGGTCTTCGACCCGGCCACCGGCGACAACCTCACGCTCCCCGGATCCCCCGGCGACACGACCGCGGGGTGAGCGCATGGCCCCGGCCACCGTCCCGCCGCCGCTGCCCGGCCCCCTCGCGCACCTCGCCCCGCTCCTCGACGACTGGGGCTACCTGGCGGTCGGCGTCCTCGTCCTGCTCGACAACTGCGGCATCCCCGTGCCCGGGCAGACCGTCCTCGTCGTCGCGGCCGCCTACGCGGGCACCGGCCGGATGGACATCGCCGGCGTCGTCGCGGTCGCCGTCGCCGCGGCCGTCGCGGGCGACTGCCTCGGCTACCTCATCGGCCGCATCGGCGGCCGCGCCTTCGTCCACCGATGGGGCCGCTACGTCCTGCTCACCCCGGAGCGCTTCGTGCGCGGCGAGGAGTTCTTCGCCCGCCGCGGCGACCTCGTCGTCCTCCTCGCCCGGTTCGTCGACGTCCTGCGCCAGACCAACGGCATCATCGCCGGCACCGCCGGCATGCCCTGGTGGCGCTTCCTGCTCTGCAACACCCTCGGCGCGATCCTCTGGGTCGGCGTCTGGGCCGCCCTTGCCTACGCCGCCGGCACCCGCCTCGGCCCCCTCTACGCCTGGCTCACCCGCTTCCAGCTCTACGCCCTGATCGCCGTGGCCCTCCTCGCCGCCGCCCTGACCGCCCGCCACATCCGCCGCCGCCGCACCCGCCGCCGCGACGCCGGCCCCTGAGGCGGGCCCTCACAGCCCGGCGCGCGCCATCAGCGTCGCCAGATCCGGCTCCGGTACGCGGACGACCCCCTGCGGGTGCCTGTTGCTCAAGGCGGCCAGCGGAACGGGACGGTCATGCAGGGCGCGCGTCGCCGCGAGGTCCAGCACCGCCGAGAACCGCCAGGGGTAGACCGGGTCGGCCACCTCCCGGGGCTCGTCCTCCACGTCGGCCATGGCGGCGATCACCTTGTACGGGCTGGTGAAGTAGATCCAGATGCGGTCACCGTCGACCATGTGGCGGCGCCGCGAGAGCCACCAGTCGCCCCGTGGTTGCGTCCGCGCGCAGTCGAGCACCTCGCCCGGCGTGGCGAGCTTCCCGTTCATCGTCGTGTCAGTCGACTTCAGGATGTACAGCCAGTCGCTCATCGCCGATGGTCCCCTGCCCGGTTCGCCGTTGTGTACTTCCACCTTCGGGCAACGTCCGGCCCTGGACCAGGGCTTCGGACAGGGGCGGCGGGGTCCGGCGTGGCGTGCAGTCGCGGGTGGGGGCACGGCCCCGCGCCCTTCGCGCCCGTGGGCGGGGTGCCCGGGGCCCCGGTGGGGGCTACAGCAGGTCCTCGATGGTGATCGGCATCTTGCGTACGCGGCGGCCCGTGGCGTGGTGGACGGCGTTGGCGATGGCGGCGCCGGCGCCGACCTGGCCGATCTCGCCGACGCCCTTGACGCCGAGGGGGTTGACGACGGTGTCCTCGACCTCGACGAGCTCGACGTCGACGTCCGGCACGTCCGCGTTGACGGCGACCAGGTAGTCACCGAGGCTGGACGCCGCCCAGCGGCCGGTGCGGGGCTCCATGTGGTTGGCCTCGAGGAGGGCCTGGCCCAGGCCCCAGATCATGCCGCCGGTGAGCTGGCTGCGGGTGGTCTTGGGGTTGAGGACCCGCCCGGGGGCGAAGGCGCCGACCATGCGGCGGACCCGGACGAGGCCCAGGTCGGCGTCGACGGCGACCTCGGCGAACTGGGCGCCGAAGGTCATCAGGGCGTGCCCGTTCGCGCCGGCGTCCGGGGTCCAGGAGCCCAGGGCCTCCACGTCGGGGAGGAGCTGACGGTGCATCATCTGTGCGTAGGTCTCGCCGGTGCCGGGGTCGTCCCGGAGCACCATGCGGCCGTCCTGGACCTCGACGGCCTCCGGGGCCGCGCCGTGCAGCGGCGACTCCGCGTCCGCCACCGCCCGCGCGACGAGCGCGTCGCGCAGGGCGGTGGCGGCGGTGTGGACGGCCGCGCTGATCATGCCCGCTCCGGCCGAGCCGACGGCCGCGGCGATCTGGGGGAAGGCGGTGTCGCCGTTCTCGAAGCGGCACCGCCCGGCCGGCAGGCCGAGGGCGTCGGCGGCGACCTGCGTCATGGCCGTGGCCACGCCGGTGCCGAAGTCGGGGGTGGCCGCCTGCACCAGGGCCGTCCCGTCGGCGTAGAGGCGGGCGCGGGCGCGCTGCGGGGTGACGGGCTGGGCGACGGGGTAGCCGGCGCTGGCCATGCCGGTGCCGATCAGCCAGTGCCCTTCACGCCGGGAGCGCGGTCGCGGATCGCGGTCCGCCCAGCCGAAACGCTCCGCGCCGCGGCGGTAGCACTCCTCCAGCCCCCAGCTCGACCACGGGTCGCCCGTGCCGGGGTCGGTCGCCGTGATGTTGCGCAGCCGCAGCTCCAGCGGGTCCATCCCGAGGCGCTCGGCGAGCTCGTCCATCGCGCACTCCACGGCGAACATGCCCGAGGCCTCGCCCGGGGCGCGCATGAAGGTCGGCGTCATGGTGTTCGCGCGGAACAGCCGGTACTCGCCCTCGTAGTGGGGGCATCCGTAGATCTGCGAGGCGACGCCGAGGGAGGGTTCGGCCCAGTCGTCGAAGTGCGAGGTGGGGGAGAGCTTGTGGTGGCGCAGCGCGGTGAGCCGCCCGTCCCCGGCCGCGGCGAGCATGATCGTCTGCTCCTGCTCCTCGCGGTGTCCCATCGAGGTGAACATCTGCTCGCGGGTCAGGGCCAGTTTCACCGGGCGGCCCACCTGCCGGGCGGCGATCGCGGCGAGGGCCGGATGGTGCCAGATCATGGCCTTGCCGCCGAAACTGCCGCCCGTGTAGTGCCCGATGACCCGCACCCGGGAGACCGGCAGGCCGAGCAGCGCGGCGACCGTCTGCTGGGTGGAGGTGATGCCCTGCGTGGCGTCCCAGAGGGTGAGTCCGTCGCCCTCCCAGGACGCGGTGGTCGCCGGCGGTTCGATGGGGTTGTGGTTGTTGGCGGCGTAGGTGAAGGTGAGGTCCAGCCGTACGTCGGCCTCGTCGATGCCCTTGCGCAGGTCGCCCCGGCTCATGCGGCCCGGTATGAAGCCGCCGAAGATCGCCTCGGGCACGTGGGCCCGGTCCCGGCCCTGGTCGAGGGTGGTGAGGGAGGGCTCCTCCGCGTACCGCACGTGCAGCAGGCTCGCCGCGTGCTGGGCCCGTTCGTGCGTGTCGGCGACGACGACGGCGATGTGCTGTCCCGCGTAGTGGACGACGTCGTCCTGCAGGGGGAAGAAGGTCTGGCCGGGCGCCGCCGTCCCCGCCAGGGAGGGGATCAGCGGCGGCTGCGCCGCGATGGGCGGGGTGTTCTCGTGGGTGAGGACCGCGAGGACGCCCTCGGCGGCCTCGGCCTCGCCCGCGTCGATCGAGGTGATCCGCCCGCAGGCGATGTGGGCCCCGACGAGCGCGGCGTACGCCATGCCGGGGAGCGGGATCTCCGCCGAGTACTGTGCCGAGCCGGTGACCTTGGGGCGGCCGTCGACACGGTCCATGGGCTGCCCGACGGCCGGGCTCATGACGGGCTCCCGGCGAGGGTCCCGAGCGCGCGGACCACGGCCCGGCAGGCGAGTTCGACCTTGAACGCGTTCATCGCCGTGGGCCGCGCCGCGGCCAGTTCGACCCGCGCGGCCTCGTGGAAGTTCTCCGGGATCGCCGGCGCCCCGAGCAGGAACTCCTCGGCGCGTTCGGCCCGCCAGGGCCGGGTGCCCACCCCGCCGAGCGCGAGGCGGACGTCCAGCACCAGCCCGTCCGCCAGCGCCAGCGCGGCCGCCACCGAGACCAGGGCGAACTCGTACGACTCGCGGTCCCTGACCTTCAGGTAGGTGGAACGACGGGCGATCGGCACCGAGGGCACCTCGATCACGGTGATCAGCTCGCCGTGCTCCAGCGGGTGCTCCCGGTCCGGGGTGTCGCCGGGCAGCAGGAAGAACTCGTCGAAGGAGTAGGAGCGGTCACCGCCGGGCCCCTGGGTCCGGATCCTCGCGCCCAGCGCCGCCAGGGCCACGGCCACGTCCGAGGGGTGGGTGGCGATGCAGTGCGCGCTCGTGCCGAGGACGGCGTGCCCGCGGCTCGTCCCCTCGATCGCCGAGCAACCGCTTCCGGGCACCCGCTTGTTGCAGGGTGACGCGGAGTCACGGAAGTAACCGCAGCGGACGCGCTGCATCATGTTGCCGCCCATGGAGGCCATGTTGCGCAACTGCGCCGAGGCGCCGAGCTCCAGCGCCTGGGCGACGAGCGGGAAGCGCTCCCGTACGACGGGCGCCTGCGCGACCTGGCTCATCCGGGCCAGCGCGCCGATCCGCAGCGAGCCGTCGGGCATGCCCTCCACCCCGGTCAGGGGGAGGTCGTTGATGTCGACGAGCCGTCGCGGCGTGAGCACGTTCTGCCGCAGCAGGTCGACCTCCGTGGTGCCGCCGGCCAGGAAGTGGCTCTGCGGGTCGGCGGTGACGGCCGCGATGGCGTCCGCCGTTCCCGTGGCGCGGGTGTAGCTGATGGGCCGCACGGTGTCACGCTCCGCTGCCGGTTCCGGGAGCGGTGTCCGGGTCCGCGTCGCGCACCGCGCGGATCGCCGCACGGATGTTGGGGTACGCGGCGCAGCGGCAGATGTTGCCGCTCATCCACTCCTTGATCTCCGCGTCGTCCGAGGCGTGCCCCTCCCGCAGCAGCGCCACCGCCGACATGATCTGCCCCGGGGTGCAGTAGCCGCACTGGAAGGCGTCCTGCGCGATGAACGCCTCCTGCATCGGGTCGAGCCGGCCCTCGCGCGCGAGGCCCTCGATCGTGGTGACCTCGTGGCCCTCGCACGCGATGGCGAGCGTCAGGCAGCCCAGTACGCGCCGCCCGTCCACGAACACCGTGCAGGCCCCACAGGTGCCCTGGTCGCAGCCCTTCTTGGCGCCGGTCAGCCTGAGGTGTTCGCGGAGCGCGTCGAGCAGGCTCACCCGGGGCTCGATGTCCACCGCCCGCCGTTCCCCGTTGACGTGCAGGGTGACCGGGACGGGCTCCGGGCCGCGCTCCGGCAGTACGCCGGATTCCGCCGCGGTGTTCGCCGAGACATGTGAGGACACCGGTCCACCTCCAGATCGGTCTCCCTTTCATGCTGTTTCGCCCGTCAACGACCCGCAACCGGGATCATGCCCCCGCGCGGCGGCACGCGGGGCGGACCGGATCGCCGGGCCGTGCCGGGGCGCCCCCGGCTCCGGGTCCTCGTGGATCGGCTACCGCTGCCGGGCCGCGTACGCCCGTGCCTTGTTGCGGTTGCCGCACACGCGCATCGAGCACCAGCGGCGGCTGCGGTTCTTCGAGACGTCCCAGAAGACCCAGCCGCAGGTGTGTTCGGCGCAGCGCTTGAGGCGCGCCGCGTCGCCGGTGGTCACCAGCGCGCTCCAGGCCAGGGCGATGCGGGCGAGCGCCCCTTCCACGGGCGGCAGCCCCGGCGCGGGGGACAGTACGGGCCGGTCCCCGCCGACCGCGACGTGGACGGGCAGCCCCCGCAGCACCTCGTCGGCGGCCGCGACGGCCCCGGGGTCGGGGGTGTCGCCGACGTTGGCTCCCAGCACCTCGCGGATGCCGGCCCGCAGGCGCAGGGCGCGGTCGTGCTCGCCGGGCGTGACCGGCGTGCCGTCGTCGAGCAGGCCGCGGGAGGCGAGGAAGGCGGACAACCGGTCCGATGCGGCCAGGTCGTCCGTGCCGAGGTCGAGGTCGACGGTGTTGGCGAAGGCCTCCACCAGGACGGCGGCGGGCGGGGGTTCGAGCACGGGGCACCTCCTGCCGCCGAAGTCTACCGGCTATCACGAACGACGGTTAGAATGACCGGTGAAGCCGATAGCCGGTTAGTGCAGGGGGAGTTCGCATGGGGGACCACGCCCGCGTCACACCGATGAAGGACGGCGCCGCCCCGGCGGCCGCCTCCGCGACCGCGCCGCCGACGGTCCTCCGGGGCACCCGCAACACGGCCGTGCTGGTCGGCTTCACCGCGGTCACCAATCTCGCCGACGGGGTGACCAAGATGGCGCTGCCCCTGCTCGCGGCGCGGGCCTCCGGCTCGCCGCTGCAGGTCACGGCGGTGTCCCTGACGCTCACCCTGCCCTGGCTGCTGGTCGCCCTCCCCGTGGGCGTCCTGGTGGACCGCCGCGACCGCCGGGGGCTGCTGTGGGCCGCGGGCGGCGTGCGGACGGCGGCCGTGGCCTGCCTCCTCGCGGCGGCCGCCGGCGGCGGGCCCGGCATCGGGGTGCTCTGCGCGGCCGGTGCCGTCCTCGGCGTGGCTGAGGTGGTGGCGCTGACGGCCGAGGCGGCGCTCGTACCGTCCGTGGTGCCCCCGGCCGGGCGTGAACGCGCCAACGCGTGGATCACCGGCGCCGAGACGGTGTGCAACGAGTTCTGCGGCCCCCTGGTCGGCGGGGTGCTGATCGCCGTGGGCACCGGGTTCGCGCTCGGCGCGACCTGGGTCGCGTACGCGCTCGCCTCCCTCGCCCTGTTCCTGCTCGCCGGGCGGGTGGCCGGGGCACGCGGCACGGGTGCGGCGGGGGACCGCGCCCCCGCCGCCGTCCGCACGCAGATCGCCGAGGGCCTGCGCCACGTGTGGCGGCACGACCTGCTGCGCACCCTCTCGCTGGTCCTCACCGTCCTGTGCTCCTGCTGGGGTGCGTGGCTGGCGCTGATGCCCCTGCACGCGACCCACACGATGGGCCTGGACGCCGGGCGGTACGGGCTGCTGCTGAGCGCCCTCGGCGTGGGCGGGCTGACCGGCGCGCTCACCGTCGGCCGGATCAACCGGCTGCTGGGCCGCCGCGGCGCGATGTCCGCCGACATCGCCGGCACCGCCGCGATGATGGCGCTGCCCGCGCTGACCACCGCCTTCTGGCCGGTGGCCGCCGGCGCCTTCCTCGGCGGCATGGGCGGCACCCTGTGGGCGGTCAACGCCCGTACGATCGCCCAGGACATCGTGCCGGAGCACATGATGGGCCGCTACAGCGCGGTCAGCAGACTGTTCAGCTGGGGCGCCATGCCGCTCGGCGCCGCCCTGGCCGGCGTGCTGGCCGAACTCGGCGGCCCCCGGCTGGTGTTCACGGTCCTCGCGCTCGTCGCAGCCGCGGCGCTCGTCCCGTTCCTGAGGATCGCCGCCCCGGCGCGCGCCTAACGCTGAGCGTCTTCCAGCTGCCGGACGACCGCCTCCGCGACCGCGCGGGCGCTGCCGGGGTTCTGACCGGTGATCAGCCGCCCGTCCTCGACGACGTAGGTGTCGAACGGCCGCCTGGCCGTGGAGTAGTCGGCGCCGAGCTTCGTCAGCTCCTCCTGGAGGCTGTACGGCACCGCCTCGGCCCGGTGGGCCAGTTCCTCCTCGGGCCACGAGAACCCGGTCACCCGCCTGCCCCGGACCAGCGGTTCGCCGCTGCTCAGCGTCACGTTGAGCAGACCCGTCGCGCCGTGGCAGACCGTGGACACGATCCGGCCCGACTCGTAGAACCTGGCCATCAGGTCCTCCAGTTCCCGGCTCTGCGGGAAGTCGAACATCACGCCGTGGCCGCCGGTGAGGTAAATGGCGTCGTAGTCGTCGAGGTTCACGTCGGTGATCGGCAACGTGTCCTCGAGGAGGTCCATGTACTCGCGGTCGGCGTAGTGCCTGCCGGTGCCGAGCTCCCCCAGCACCTCGTGGGAGAGGCTCTCCGGGTCGAGGGGGACCTTGCCGCCGGCCGGACTGGCGATGTCCATGGCGTAGCCGTCCTGCTCGACCACGTCCCAGAAATGCGTCAGTTCCCCGAGCCACAGCCCGGTGCGCATGCCGACCTTCTCGTACTCGTCGACGTTGGTCACGATGACCAGGATCTTCTTGGTCGCAGGCATGCCACTGCCCTCTTCCCTGCGGGATTCGGTGCTCGTCGCGGCGGCCGACACCGCTGTGGCACCCCGTCGGTTCGAGCCTAAATGCGCCATTTGGGGCAGGCAAGGCGGTCCGGCGCGCCGGACCGGCTACGCCACGCAGAACTCGTTGCCCTCCGGGTCCTGCATCACCACCCCGTAGTGGTCCACGCCCGGTTGGGCGAGCACGCGCAGCCGGGAGGCCCCCGCCGCGACCAGCCGGCCGGCCTCGGCCTCGACCCGCTCCCTGCGGGTCTCCAGGGGCACCTCGGCCCGCTTGCCGCCCACCTTGACGTCGAGGTGCAGCCGGTTCTTGACCACCTTGCCCTCGGGCACCTGCTGGAACCAGATCCGGGGCCCGTCACCCTCCGGGTCCACGATGGCGTCGCAGCACTCCCCGTCGCCGAGCTCCTCCTCCGGCACGCCGACGGAGAGCCAGTACTCCCGCCAGGTGGGGAAGCCGTCCGGGGCGTCCTCCAGCCGGTAGCGCAGCGCGTCCGCCCAGAAGCGCGCCTGCGCCTCCGGATCCTTGCAGTCGATCGTGAGCTGGAACGCGACCATGGTGTGCCTCCGTCGAAGTGGCCCGCCCGGTGCCGGCACCGGTGGGACCCATGCTGCCCGACGGGTACGACAGTGGGTCAGCCGCTCAGTCGCTCCCCTCGATCCTGAAACCGACCTTCAGCCCGACCTGGAAGTGCCCGACCTGCCCGTCCGCCAGGTGACCGCGGATCTGCGTCACCTCGAACCAGTCGAGGTTGCGCAGGGTCTCCGAGGCACGGCTCAGCCCGTTGCGGATGGCGGCGTCCAGGCCCTCGCTGGACGAGCCGACGATCTCGGTCACCCGGTACGTGTGGTCGGTCATGGGTCCTCCCTGATCGGTGGGAACGGGCGGTTCCGCCGCCCCTCCACGGTGCCTCATCGCCCCGCGGGCCGCGAGGGGAAGCACGGCCTCGGGCGTTAGCCCACGGCGTGCCCGGGAAGGGGCTCCACATGGCCAGGGCCAACGAGGAGGTCGAAGCCCTGCTCCGCGAGTACGCCGACCTCATCCGGATCACCGGCGGCGACGCGTTCAAGGCGCGCGCCTACGAGAAGGCCGCCCGCGCCATCGGCGGCCACCACGAGGACGTCTCCCGGCTCGACGACAAGGGGCTGCGGAAGATACCCGACGTGGGGAAGTCCGTGGCCGAGAAGGTCACCGAGTACCTGCGCACCGGCACCGTCCCCGCCGTCGAGGAACTGCGCGCCCGCATCCCCGCCGGCGTACGGGAGATGACCGCGATCCCGATGCTCGGCCCCAAGCGGGCCATGATGCTCTACCAGGAGCTGCACATCGCCTCGGTGCAGGAACTCGCCGACGCCATCCGCGCCGAACGCCTGCGCGACCTGCCCGGCTTCGGCGCCCGCACCGAGGAGACCATCCTGCACGGCATCGGCCTGACGCGGTCCTCGGCCGGCCGGGTCCCGCTGAACGTCGCCACGGCGGTCGCCGAGGAGGTCGTCGCCGAGCTCTCCGCGCTCCCCGGCTGCGAGCGCTGCACGTACGCCGGCTCGCTGCGCCGAATGCGGGAAACGGTCGGCGACGTCGACGTCCTCGTCGCCGCCGAGCGGTCCGGGCCCTTCATGGAGGCGTTCACCCGGATGCCGGGCACCGCCGAGGTCATCGTGCGGGGCGCGAAGAAGACGTCGATCCGGACCACCAAGGGCCTCCAGGTCGACCTGCGAGTCGTGCCGCCCGACTCCTGGGGCGCGGCGCTGCAGTACTTCACCGGCTCCAAGGCCCACAACATCCGCACCCGCGAGCTGGCCGTCCACCACGGCCTCAAGCTCTCCGAGTACGGGCTCTTCGACACCGCGACCGGCGAGCGCGTCGTCTCCCGCACCGAGGAGGAGGTCTACGCCCGGCTCGGGCTGCCCTGGATACCGCCCACCCTGCGCGAGGACCGGGGCGAGATCCAGGCCGGGCTGGCCGGGGAGCTCCCCGAGCCGCTCGCGCTGCGCGCCGTCCGCGGTGACCTGCACACCCACACCGACCTCACCGACGGCCTCGCCGGCCTGGAGGAGATGGTGGCAGCGGCGTCCGCGCGCGGCTACGCCTACTACGCGGTCACCGACCACGCGCCCGACCTGTCCATGCAGCGCATGACGGACGAGAAGATCCTCGCCCAGCGCGAGGAGGTCCGCCGCCTGGACCGGACCCACACGGGCATGCGCGTCCTGCACGGCACCGAACTCAACATCGGCCCCGACGGGGGCCTGGACTGGCCGGACGCGTTCCTGGCCGGCTTCGACCTGTGCGTGGCCTCGATCCACTCCCACTTCCACCAGGACCGCGACGCCCTCACCCGGCGCCTGGTGCGCGCGGCCGAGAACCCGTACGTCAACATCATCGGCCACCCCACCACCCGGCTGCTGGGCAGGCGCCCGGGTGTCGACGCCGACCTCGACGAGGTCTTCGCCGCCTGCGCCCGCACCGGCACGGCGCTGGAGGTCAACGCCCAGCCCGACCGGCTCGACCTCGGCGACGAACTGATCCTGCGGGCCCGCCGGCACGGCGTGAAGTTCGCCGTCGACAGCGACGCGCACGCCACCGTCCACCTGGACTTCATGCGCTACGGCGTCGGCACGGCCCAGCGGGGCTGGCTCACCGAGGACGACGTCGTCAACGCCTGGCCGCTCACCCGGCTGCGGCGCTTCCTGCGCAAGGGCGGCCGTACGCATCCGTGACCGTACCCGGGGTAGGCGCAGCGCGAGGGCCCCTACCACGCCCGACATCGAGGAGGACACGATGCTGCTGCTGGGATTCGTGCTCATGGGCGCCACCGCCGCCTTCACCGGACTCCTGATCGCGGAGAACCTCGGCGGAGGACCCGACTACACCGTGACGCTGTTCGGCTCGGACATCGCCACCGTCAACACCCTCGGCGCGTTCCTCGCCGGTCTCGCGCTCGCCCTGGTGTTCTGCCTGGCCTCGGTCATCGCCCTGGCCGGCGCGGGACGCGAGCGCAGCCGCCGCGCGGAGCTGCGCCGGCTGCGCCGCCGGGCCCGCGCCGCCGAGACGGCGCCCGACGCCACCGCCCCCACCACCCCGACCGTCGCCACCGGGACCGCCGACGACACGGTCACGACCACGAAGACCCCCACGGCGTCCGCCCGCCGCCGGGGCATGCACCTGTTCGGCCACTGAGACGTACGCCGGAGCAGAAGCGCACCACCCGGCGCATGCGGCGCCCGCCCACCGGTACGTACGACGGACCGCCGAAGATGCCTCCCGGACCTGCTGCCGCCATTCTGGGAACGGGGCAGGACAAGGAGGCCGGTACGTGTCCACCGCGAAGATCTGCTGTGTGGCGGGCGCCCCGTGCTGGGTCAGCCTGATGGCACGCGACCTGGACGTGGCGAAGGCGTTCTACGGACCACTGCTCGGCTGGGAGTTCGAACCCGGTCCCTCCCGCTGGGGCCCGTACGAACGCGCGCTGGTGAACGGCACGGAGGTCGCCGGCATCGGGGCCATCGCCCGGGACTGGGAGACCTCGGTGTCCTGGACCACGTACTTCGGGGTGGAGAGCGCCGACGCCACCGCCTCCGACATCCGCGACCGCGGCGGCACGGTGGCCGTGGGCCCGCTCGACTTCGACGCCGGGCGGCTGGCCCTGGTGGCCGACTCCATGGGCGCCTCCTTCGGCATCTGGGAGGGCGAGCACGGACCCGCCCGCAAGCTGCGGATGCACGGCGCCCCCTCCTGGATCGAGCTGCGCACCCGCGACGCCTTCGCCGCGGCCCTGTTCTACGGCGAGGTCTTCCACTGGGACCGGCGCGGGCCCCGCTACGTCGTGGAGTGGGAGAACGACCGCGTCGTCCTCTACGTCGACGGGCACAGCGTCGCGGGCATCCGCGGCGGCGGCGTCGAGGCCGCGGCCGACCCCAAGGTCCGGCCGCGGTGGCACGTCTTCTTCACCGTCGCCGACGTCGACGAGGCCGTCCGGCGCGCCAAGGACCTCGGCGGCGAGGTGACCGGCGAACCCCTCGACAGCGCCTACGGCAGGGTCGCGGGCATCCGCGACCCGGAGGGCGGACTGCTCTCCCTCGTCGCCGACCACGAGTAGCACGCCGCCCGCCCGCCGGGAGAAGCGGCCATGGAGTGGTTCACGGCACCCGACTACTGGCTGAGCCGCGTCGTCGTCCAGCGCGGCCTCGGCGTGCTCTACCTGGTTGCCTTCCTCACCGCCGCGAACCAGTTCCGCGCCCTCATCGGCGAGCACGGTCTGCTGCCCGTCCCGGACTTCCTGCGGCGCGTGCCGTTCCGCCATGCGCCGAGCCTGTTCCACCTCCGCTACTCCGACCGCCTCTTCGCCGCCGTCGCGTGGGGCGGCGTCGCGCTGTCCGCGGCCGTCGTCGCGGGCGTGACGGACCTCGTGCCGCTGTGGGGCGCCCTGCTGGTCTGGGCGGCGCTGTGGCTGCTCTACCTGTCGATCGTCAACGTCGGCCAGACCTGGTACGCGTTCGGCTGGGAGTCCCTGCTGCTGGAGGCCGGCTTCCTGGCGGTGTTCCTCGGCAACGACGAGACCGGGCCGCCCGTGCTGATCCTGTGGCTGATGCGCTGGCTGCTCTTCCGCGTCGAGTTCGGCGCCGGACTGATCAAGATGCGGGGCGACGCCTGCTGGCGCGACCTGACCTGCCTGTACTACCACCACGAGACGCAGCCCATGCCCGGCCCGCTCAGCTGGTTCTTCCACCACCTGCCGCGCGGGGTGCACCGGGCCGAGACCGCCGCCAACCACTTCGCCCAGCTGGTCGTGCCCGTCGCCCTGTTCACCCCGCAACCGGTGGCGGGCATCGCCGCCTGCGTCGTCATCGCCACCCAGCTGTGGCTCGTGCTCTCGGGCAACTTCGCGTGGCTGAACTGGCTGACCATCGTCCTCGCCGTCGCCGCGCTCGACGGCTCGTACGTGGCCGCGCCGCCGCCCGCGGCGTCCGTCCCCCCGCCCGCCTGGTACGCGGCCCTGGTGATCGCCGCCACCGTCCTCGTCGCCGTCCTCAGCTACTGGCCCGCCCGCAACCTGCTCTCCCGCGGCCAGATGATGAACGTCTCCTTCAACCGGCTGCACCTGGTCAACTCCTACGGCGCCTTCGGCAGCATCAACCGGATGCGCCTGGAGGTCGTCGTCGAGGGCACCGACGCCGCCGAACCCGGCCCCGGCACCGTGTGGAAGGAGTACGGCTTCAAGGGCAAGCCCACCGACCGGCACCGGCTGCCCCGCCAGTTCGCCCCGTACCACCTGCGGCTGGACTGGCTGATGTGGTTCGCCGGGATCTCCCCGGCCTACGCGTGGAGCTGGTTCATCCCGTTCGTCGGCAAGCTCCTGGAGAACGACCCCCGCACCCTGCGCCTGCTGCGCAGCAACCCCTTCCCGCACGCCCCGCCCACCTACGTCCGGGCCCGCCTGTACCACTACCGCTTCACCGACCGGCGCACCCTGCGGGCCACCGGGGCCTGGTGGGAGCGGAGCCTGGTGCGCGAGTACCTGCCGCCGGTCGACCGTGAAACCCTGCGGCGCGAGGGCCGGTGACGGTCGCGCACCCCGCCCCTCAAGCCCTCGCGCGGGCCCTCAGCCGCGCCAGGGGGTGGGACGGATCTCGAAGCCGGTGAGCCCCTCCGGCTCCTCCTCGACGACCTCCACGCGGTCCACGATGGACAGCGGCGAGCCCTCGTGCGACCAGGCCACCATCCGTTCCACCGCCTCCGGCGGACCCTCGAAGACCGCCTCGACCGTGCCGTCCGGCCGGTTGCGGACCCAGCCGGCGGCCCCGCTCTCGTCCGCCGTCATACGGCAGGTGTCCCGGAAGTACACCCCCTGGACGTCGCCCGTCACGACGACCCGCCGCCGGATCACGACGGCCGCACCTGGCGGACCGCCTCGCGGAAGGCGTCGGCGTCCAGGACGGCCGCCCCGCCGGGGTCGTTGTTGAAGTACACAAACACGTCGGAGCCCTCCGGCCAGGTGTCCGCGATGCGGTGTGCCCAGGTGGTCAGCGCCCGGGCGCCGTAGCGGGGCCACGGCCGGGCGATGCCCTCATGGAAGCGCACGTACCCCCAGTCCGCGGTGCGCCACAACGGCGTCGCAGGGCGCGCCCGCCGGTCGGCCCAGCACAGCGCGGCGCCGCGGCGCTTCAGCAGGGCCCGGATCTCGGGGGTCCACCAGGAGGCGTGCCGCGGCTCGACGGCCACCCGCACGCCCTCGGGGAAGCAGTGCAGGCACTCCTCCAGGACCCGGGCGTCGGCCCTCAGGTTCGGCGGCAGCTGCAGCAGCACCGGCCCCAGCCGGTCGCCGAGCCCCTCGGCGTGCGTCAGCAGCCGCCGCACCGGCTCCTCCGGGTCGCGCAGCCGCTTCATGTGGGTCAGGTAGCGGCTGGCCTTGACCGCCATCACGAAGCCCTCGGGCGTGTGCTCGCGCCAGCTCGCGAAGAGCTCCCGGGACGGCAGGCGGTAGAACGCGTTGTTGCTCTCGACCGTGCCGAAACGGCGCGCGTACTCCTCCAGCCACAGCCGCTGCGGCACCTGGGGCGGGTACAGCACGCCGCGCCAGTCCCGGTACTGCCATCCCGAGGTTCCCACGAGCACGGACATCGCGCGGTCCCTGCCGGTTGCTTGCTGCTCCCTATTCAGGGTAGGTCGTAAGGAGTCCCGCATCTCCCCGCTCGCGGGGGTGGAACCATGCACTTCACAGACCGCGCGGATGCCGGACGGCAGCTCGCCGAGCGGCTGCGGCATCTGGAATTCGACAACCCCATCGTGCTCGGCCTGCCGCGCGGCGGCGTGGTCGTCGCCTACGAGGTGGCGCAGGCCCTGCACGCACCCCTGGACGTGATCGTCGTCCGCAAGCTCGGCGTCCCGTACCACCGGGAGCTGGGCTTCGGCGCCATCGGCGAGGGCGGCGCCAAGGTGCTCAGCGACGACATCGTCCGCATGAGCCACGTCTCCCGCGCCGACATCGACACCGTCGAGCACCGGGAAGAGGCCGAGCTGGCCCGGCAGGCGCACCGCTTCCGCGAGGGACGCCCGCGCACCCCGCTGGCCGGCCGCACGGTGCTCCTCGTCGACGACGGCGTCGCCACCGGCGCCACCGCCCTCGCCGCCTGCGAGGTGGCCCGCTCCCAGGGCGCCGCCCGGGTCGTGCTCGCCGTGCCCGTGGCCTCGCCCCAGTCGCTGCCCGCCCTGCGGCACGCCGCCGACGACGTGGTGTGCCTGTCGGCGCCGAGCGCCTTCTTCGCGGTGGGGGAGTGGTACCACGACTTCTCCCAGACCGCCGACGACGAGGTGTCCGGGCTGCTCAAGCAGGCCGCCGCCCGGGGACCGCGGACCACCGAGGTGGACCTGGCCGTAGGTGGCGAGGCCGGGGTGCGGCTCGCCGGGACGCTGACCATGCCCGCCGACGCACGGGCCCTGGTGCTCTTCGCCCACGGCACCGGCAGCAGCCGGCACAGCCCGCGCAACCGGGCCGTGGCCGCCGCCCTCAACCAGGCCGGCCTCGGCACCCTGCTGTTCGACCTGCTCACCTCCGCCGAGGAGGCGGACCGGGCCAACGTCTTCGACGTCGAACTGCTCGCCGGCCGCCTGGTCGAGGTCACCGCGTGGGCCCGCGGGGAGAACCTGCCGCTCGCCTACTTCGGTGCCAGTACCGGCGCGGCCGCCGCGCTGTGGGCCGCGGCCGACCCCCGGGCCGCCCCGTACGTCTCCTCGGTGGTGTCCCGGGGCGGCCGTCCTGATCTGGCCATGCCCCGGCTCGGCGAGGTCAGGGCGCCCACCCTGCTCATCGTCGGCGGCCGGGACGTCACGGTCCTGGAGCTGAACCAGCGTGCCCAGGAGGCGCTCGAGTGCCCCAGCCTGCTCCACGTGGTGCCCGGCGCGACCCACCTGTTCGAGGAGCCGGGAGCGCTCGACGAGGTGGCGCACCTGGCCCGTGACTGGTTGGCCGGTCACCTCCCTGCGACGGCAGGTGAGTGACCGTACCCTGAGGTCAGGGGGTGTGGAAGGGAGCAGGAGGATGCGCCGATGAGCAGCACGGTGACCATGCTGGACTCACTCCCGCCGGCCCACCGCCGAGCCTTCCTGGAGCACGCCAGGAAGGTCAGCTTCCCGCAGAGCTGGCGCATCTGCGACGAGGGCAGATTCGCCGACCGGTTCTGGGTGGTCGAATCGGGTGCCGTCTCCATCGACATGGACGTGCCCGGCCGAGGTGCCGTCTCCGTCGAGACCCTGGGTCCGGGCGAACTCGTCGGCTGGTCCTGGCTGTTCCCTCCCTACCGCTGGCAGGTCGGCGCCCACGCGCTGGGCTCGGTGGGCGCGTACGAGTTCGGCGCGGCGGAGATCCGCGACCTGTGCCGGGACAACCCGGTGCTGGGCCAGGCCATCGTGCTGGCCGCCGCCCAGACCATCGCCCAGCGGCTGGGTTCGGCCCGGGCCAGGATGCTCGACATGTACGGCCCGCGCCTCCAGGAGCACTCCTGACCGACGGAATCCGGCCGCGTGCCGGCACGCGGGGCAACTGCCGGTAGCGTTCCCCGTCCGTGAAGTCCGCGACGGGTCACCGCCGTTGACGGCGGCGTTCACGGCGGCGTAGTCCAAGGGCCCCGGTGGCCCGGGTCAGCGCGCCCAGGTGTCGTCGGCGCCCCTCGTGCCGACCGGGCGGCGGAACAGCTCGTCGCGTCCCGCGTCGTACAGGACGAACGAACGGTGCGCCTGCGGGGCGGGGCGCACCGCGACCACCTCCGCCTCCCGGAAGCCGGGCCACGCCTGCCCGGTGTGGCCGGCACCCTTGACCGCCTTCGGCGCCGCCAGCGGATTGCCGCCCGCGCAGCGCACCCGGGGCACACCGCGGTCGTCGACGAGCACCGCCGTGCCCGCCTCCAGGACCGCCGCGAAGGAGGTCGCGGAGCCGTCCGCGAAGCCGTGGTCGGTGACCCTGGTGTCGGCGCGCAGCAGCGCGGGGGTGAGCGACTTCAGGTACCGCCCGATCCCGTCGGCGTCGATGCCCGCCACCCGGGCGAAGGCGGCCGCCTTGCCGGGGTCCGCGGTCAGGGACGCGGTCTGCTCGGCGACGTCGCAGGCGGCCTCGCCCTTGGTGCCGCCGTACAGGGCGCGCGTACCGCCGGAGACGCTCGGCGCCCCGTACGTGGCGGCGGGCTTCGGGGTCAGGGTGGGCGCCGGGGCGTCCGGGGGCGGGGACGCGTTGGCCGTGCTCGCGGTGAAGGAGTCGAGGCCCGCCACCCGCGCCGGCTGGAGCACGACCTGCGGCCGGGTCGGTGACGGGCTCCGCCCGGGTGCGGCCGTGCCTCCGTCGCCGCCCCGTGTGGCCAGGAAGACCGCCAGGACGAGCGCCGCGGCCCCCAGTGCCGCGAGCGCCGACAGCCCGGCGCTCGACGTCCACCACGGCCGGCGTGCGTGCGCTGGCGGGTCGTGGCCGGGGCCGGGGGTGCCGGGTGGCTCCTGGGGCG
>NZ_JARAVK010000013.1:0-77867 GCF_033792765.1 Streptomyces sp. PA03-6a
GTTAGCTTGAGATGTGTATAAGTGACAGGGCGGCGGCGGTGGCGGCCGGTAACACCCCGACCGGGGACCGGTCCTCGACTGGCCCCCGACACCGGCCGAACATCTGGCGACCGGCCACAGCAGGCCTCTGACCAGCGACTGGCCGGTCGCGCACCTCACGGAAGCGGAAGCCGCGCCCACGGGAGACCGGTGGGCGCGGCTTCCGCTCTTCGCGCCCTCGCGCCCTCGCGCCCCGGCACATCACTTGCGTACGGCGAATTGCCCGATAAGGAATGTTTCCCGTGAAACATTCCTTAAGTACTATATTGACACTGTGCTCATATCGCCGGATCCGGCCGATGGGGTGGCGGCGGTCCGGCCGACCTCAGGGAAGCGCCATGTTCGACCTGTCCTCAGCAGTCTCCGCGGGAACCGGCCAGGGCTTCTACATCGGCGGCCGCTGGGTCTCCCCCAGCGGGACCCGCCGCACACCCATCGTCTCCCCCTCCACGGAGGAGGAGTTGCTGCACGTGCCGCTCGCGGACACCCGGGACGTCGAACGCGCGGTCGCCGCCGCGCGCACGGCCTTCGACGAGGGCCCCTGGCCGCGGATGTCCGCGCCCGAACGCGCCACACACCTCAGACGGCTGGCCGACCAGGTGCGCCGGCGGCTGCCGCTGCTGGCCCGTCTGTGGACGGCCCAGGTCGGGGCGCCGGTCGCCTTCGCCGAGGGACTCGTCCAGGCCGGCCAGAGCCGCTTCGACTACTTCGCCAAGCTCGCCGGCTCGTACGCGTTCGAGGACCGCCGTCCCACCTCCCGGGGGCACGCCCGTGTGACCCGTGAACCCGTCGGCGTCGCCGCGCTGTTCGCCCCGTGGAACGCCACCTTCAACATCTTCGCGCACAAGATCCCCGCGGCCCTGGCGGCAGGCTGCACGGTGGTCGTGAAGTCACCGCCGGAGAGTCCGCTGGACGCCCTGGTGGTCGCCGAGTGCGCCGAGGCGGCCGGACTGCCGCCGGGGGTCGTCAACGTGATCACGGCGGATCGCGAGGAGTCGCAGGCGCTGGTGGCCTCGCCCGGCGTCGACAAGATCAGCTTCACCGGCAGCGTGCCGACGGGCCGTGCCGTCGCCACGGCCGCACTGGAGCGCTTCGCCCGGGTCACCCTCGAAATGGGCGGCAAGTCCGCCGCGATCCTGCTCGACGACGTGGACCTGCAGGACACCCTCGACACCCTCACCCCGCTGAGCATGCCCTTCGCCGGACAGATCTGCTTCGCCCAGACCCGCATCCTCGCGCCGCGCTCCAGGATCACGGAGGTCCTCGGGGCGTACGCCGACCGCGTGCGCCTGCTCAGGGTCGGCGACCCCTGGAGCCGTACGACGCAGGTCGGCCCCGTCCTCAACGCCCGGCAGCTGCGCCGCGTCCTGGGCTACATCGACAGCGGCCGCCGCGAGGGCGCGAGGGTGGTGACCGGCGGCGGCCGCAGCCCGGGCCACGAGCACGGCCACTACGTGCTGCCCACGGTGTTCGCCGACGTCGAGCCCGGCATGACGATCGCCCGCGAGGAGATCTTCGGCCCGGTCGTGACCGTCCAGGCCTACGAGGACGTCGACGAGGCGGTGGCGATCGCCAACGCCACCGACTTCGGCCTCAGCGGCAGCGTCCACGGTGCCGATCCCGAACGCGCCTACGAGGTCGCGCGCCGGGTGACGACAGGCCAGCTGAGCGTCAACGGATTCGAACTGGCACCCTCGGTCCCGTTCGGCGGCCGGAAGTCCTCGGGCATGGGGCGCGAGGGCGGCCCCGAGGGGCTGGAGGCCTACCTGGAGACCAAGGCCGTCTTCATGCCGGGCCCGTGACATGGCCGCCCACGCCGTGCAGCAGATTGCGCACGATGGTCTCCGCGAACCCCTCGCTGACGGGGTGGTCGGCCACCAGGAGCCGGAAGTAGCAGGCCCCCCACAACTGGTCGATCAGCACCTGCGGATCGATGTCCGCCGCCAGCTGGCCCCGGTCCCGCGCCCGCTCCAGGACGGCGGCCATGCGCGCGCGGCGCGGCCCGGAGTAGCGCTCGCGGAACAGCTCGCCGAGAGGGGGATCGGTCTGGGCGCAGCCGATGAGCTCGGACACGACCCGTCCCGCGGGGGTGCCGCACAGATGCCGTACGAAGTTCCGCATGTGGGCCGTCAGGTCCGCCTCAATGTCGCCGGTGTCCTCGAAGACCAGACGCTCCTCGACGACGGCGACGTAGGCGTCGAGGGCCAGCGCGCCCCGCGACGGCCACCACTTGTGGATGGTCATCCGGCTCGCCCCGGAGCGCCGCGCCACCTTCTCGACGGTGAAGGCGGCCATGCCCTCGGCGAGGAGCAGTTCACGCGCGGCCGCGAGCACCTCGCCGCGGACCAGGGCGGCCGGCCTGCGGCCCTGCCCGGGCCGCGGCGCCTCGTCGGTCCCCTCGGCCGCCCGGGCGCCCGCTCCGCGCGCTGCGCTCATTCCCCGCTCCGTCCTGCGGTCGGCCCGCCCGCCCCGCGCTGGAGCGCCCCGTGCGGGCCGATCACGGAAGTCACTGCCAACGAGCCTATATCGGGCATCCCGTCGATTCCGCGGAGCGACAGGACCGTCCAGGACCCGGACTCCGAGAGGAACACTCGATGATCGTGTACGACAGGCTGTACATCGGTGGTGCCTGGACCGCCCCGGCGCATCCCGGGCTGCTGGACATCCGCTCACCCCACGACCGCTCCCTGATCGGCCGCGCCGCCCAGGCCGCGCCGGGCGACGCCGACGCCGCCGTCGCCACGGCGCGCGCCGCCTTCAACAGCGGGCCGTGGCCGCACCTGGACCCCAAGGAACGGCAGGAGGTGATCCGGCGGGTGAACGGGCTGCGCGAGGAGCGTGCGCAGGAGGCGGCCGCGCGGGTGTCCGCCGCGACCGGGACGCCCCGCCGGTTCACCGATGCGGAGCAGGCCTCGCTCACGCGGCGGGTCGACGCCTGCCTCAAGGCCGCCGAGGAGCTCGGCTGGGAGGAGGTCGTCCATCCCAGTGACCCCACCCCGGGGTTCGACACCATCGTGCGGCGCGATCCCGTAGGCGTGGTCGCGGCGGTCATCCCCTGGCAGTGCCCGTTCTCGGCCGCCACGGCGCGGCTGACCCCGGCCCTCCTGGCGGGCAACACCGTCATCCTGAAGGTCACGCCGGAGAACTCGCTGGGTATGGGACTGCTGGCCGAGCTGTACGCCGGGGCCGGACTGCCCGAGGGCGCGCTGAGCGTACTGCCCGCCGACCGGGACACCGGCGAGTACCTGGTCACCCACCCGGACGTCGACGCGATCGCCTTCACCGGCTCCGCCCGGTCCGGCCGCCGCGTCGCCGCCCTCGCCGGCGAGCAGCTCAAGCGGGTCCGGCTGGAACTGGGCGGCAAGGCGGCCGCGATCGTCCTGGACGACGCCGACGTCCCGCGGACGGTGCGGGGGCTGTTCGCGTCGCCCGGTGACGACGGCGGGACGTGCGCCGCGCGGACCCGTGTCCTCGCCCCGCGCCGCCGGTACGAGGAGGTCGTCGCGGCGGTCGAGGAAGCCGTCACGTCCCTGAAGGCCGGTGATCCGGCGGCACCGGACACCACCATCGGGCCGATGGCCGGCCGCGAGCGGCAGCAGCGGGCGATGTCGTACATCGAGCTGGGCATCGAGGAGGGCGCCCGGCTGGTGACCGGCGGTCCCCGGGTCCCCGCGGGCCTTGAGGAGGGCTACTACGTGGCACCGACGCTCTTCGCGGACGTCGACCCCCGCATGCGCATCGCGCAGGACGAGGTCTCCGGCCCGGTGGTCACGGTCATCCCGCACGACGGGGACGACGACGCGGTACGGATCGCCGAGGACTGCGAGTACCGCGTGTCCGGCGGCGTGTCGACCCCGACCCCGAACGCGCCGTCGCCGTCGCGCGCAGGCTGCGCACCGGCCCGGTGACCGTCAACGGGGCTCCGGCGGGCCTCGACGGGACGGCCGGCGTCGACGCGTACGTCGCGCACCGGACGATCACCCGGCCCCGCTGAGCGCACCCGGGCCACCCGGGGTCAGGGCACGACGCGGCCGAGGAAGCCCCGCACGTACCCGGCGACGGAGTCCAGGTGGCTCTCCAGGGCGAAGTGCCCGGTGTCGAGGAGGTGCACCTCGGCCTCGGGCAGGTCGCCGAGGAAGGCGCGGGCGCCGACCGGGGCGTAGACCTCGTCGTTCGCGCCCCACACCGCCAGCAGCGGCACCTGGCCGGCCCTGAAGTACTCGTGCAGCGCCGGCTGGAGGTCCACGTCACGCGGGTGGTCGCGGAACAGCCGCAGCTGGATCTCGTCGTTGCCGGGACGCTGCAGGAGCGCGACGTCGTGGGCCCAGGTGTCCGGGCTGACCAGGCCCGGGTCGGGGACGCCGTTGAGGTACCGCCAGCGGACGGCGTCCGGGGTGAGGGCGTAGCGCACGGCCTTCTCGTTCCCCGGTGACGGGTCGGCGGCGTAGGCGCGCACGTCGGACCAGAAGGAGTCGAGCAGGCCCTCCGCGTAGGCGTTGCCGTTCTGCGTGACGATCCCGGTGATCCGCGCCGGGGCGCGCAGTGCCAGGCGCCAGCCGATCGCCGCCCCGTAGCCGTGGACGTACATCGCGTGGCGTCCGACGCCGAGGTGCTCCAGCAGGGCGGCCGTCACGTCGGCCAGGGCGTCGAAGGAGTAGGGGAAGTCCTGCAGGGACGGCATCGAGGACCGGCCGAAGCCGATGTGGTCGGGCGCGAGGACCCGGTAGCGGTCCGCGAGCAGCGGGATGAGGTGCCGGAACATGTGGGAGCTGGCGGGGAAGCCGTGCAGCAGGACGACGACGGGGGCGTCGCGGGGCCCCGCCTCGCGGTAGAAGACCTCCCGGTCCGCGACGGCGGCCGTGAGGTGGTGGACCGGGACCATCGCTGACCTCCTGGGAGCACGACCTTCCTGTCGCATGCCACGTGGGGCAGGGGAATCACGTTCCGGCGGACGGATTCACGCGGTTGCTGCCCGCTTCTCCGGCAGGCATGCGCTTCGGTCCCACCGGCCCCGGCGCCACAGCACCGGGGCGCAGGCGGGGTGAGTAGCCGTACTCATGCCCGCGGGCCGACCGGGCGGGACGATGGCGGCAACGAACGCTCGGACGAAGGAGGTTGGAGACGGCCATGGGGAGATTCCTTGGCGCGGTGCTGGCGTTGGCGGTGACCGCGGGGGTGCTGGCACTGGTCTACGCGGTGGGCGCGCCGCTGCCGGTGGTCCTGGGCGTGGGCGCCGGGGTGCTCTGCCTGCTGTGGCTGCTGGTGCTGCTCACGGTGCCGTGGAACGTCCACTTCCGGGCGCACGCGGTGCTGGCCGAGATCGCCGTGAGCCGGGAGAAGGGGCTGGTGGTCCCCCAGGCGCGGGACGCCGAGGCCGCGCGGATCGCCCGGACGATGCTGCGCGTCGCCCTGGCGGGGCACCTGCTGACGACGGCCGGCGTGGTGGCGGTGACGCTCGCGACCGGTCACGGCGCGGGGTACTGGATCGCCGGGTTCTTCCTGCTCAGCACGGTGTTCCGCCCGGCGGGCGCGTGGTTCGGGCAGCTGCGGCAGCGGCTGGGCACCCTGCTGAAGGACGTCACCTACCCACGCGACGACGTGCTGGAGCTCAAGAAGGGCGTCGAGCGCACGGACAGCGGCATCAAGGTCCTTGAGGAGAAGGCCGAGGAGCAGTACCGGGCCCTGGCGGAGCTGCGGCGCACGGTGGACGTGCTGGGCGTGTCGGTCTACGAGCGGGCCGAGGACACCGACCGCCGGATCACCGCGCTGGCACGGGAGTTCGAGGCCACGGTGAACCGGCTCACGGACAACGAGGAGATCATCACGGGTCTCAAGGCCTTCCTCCGGCTGCTGCGGGCGGGCGACATCGCCCCGGGCCGGGCAGCGTCCGACCTCTGACCGTAGGCCGGGCGGTCGCCACGTGCGGCCCGGGGCGCCGCCCCGGGCCCGGTCCTACGCGGACGGCGCGTCCGGGCCCGCCGCCAAGGAGCTGAAGCCGGTCAGCTTCGCCGGGTTGAGCACCCACATGAGCTGGTCGATGCCCTGCTCGGAGGCGCTGATGGCCAGCAGGGCCATCGGCGTGCCGGCCTGGGACACGAGCGCCGCGGTCTGCCCGTTCGCCTCGACCCACACCACCTCGGTGTCGGGCCAGAAGCGCGGGGCGAAGGCGGTGACGAACCTCGCCACCTTGGCGCTGCCGACCACGGGGACCTTGGAGGCGTTGCGCACGGCGCCGCCGCCGTCGCCGTAGTTCACCACGTCCGTGGCGAGCAGCTTCTCCAGGCCGGCCAGGTCGCCCGCCCTGGCCGCCGCCACGAACGCCTCGAGGAGCCGGCGGTGCTCCGCGCTCCCCACCTGTTCGCGCCGCCCGGCGGCGATGTGCTTGCGGGCGCGGCTGACGAGCTGGCGGGAGTTGGCCTCGCTCAGGTCCAGCACGGTGGCGATCTCCCGGTACGGGTAGTCGAACGCCTCGCGCAGCACGTACGCCGCGCGCTCGGTGGGCGTCAGCCGCTCCAGCAGGAGCAGGACCGCGAACTCCACCGCCTCGCCGCGCTCGGCGCCGAGTACGGGGTCGGCGCGCGTGTCGACCGGTTCCGGGAGCCAGGGCCCGACATAGCCCTCGCGCCGCACGCGGGCGGACTGGGTGACGTTGATCGCCAGCCGGGTCGTCGCGGTGGTCAGGAACGCGGTCGGATTCTCCACGGCGTCGCGGTCGGCGGCCTGCCACCTCAGCCAGACGTCCTGGACGACGTCCTCGGCCTCCGCGGCGCTGCCGAGCATCCGGTAGGCGATGCCGAACAACCGGGGGCGCAGGGCCGTGAACACCTCCGCGGCCTCGTCGAGCGAGCCGTCGCGTTCCGCGTCGCCTGGCTGCATCGTCGCGTTTTCCTCCACCGTCAGATCCGCCCGACTGCCCGTTCCAGCCTACACAGAGGGCGATTTCCGCCGGGCCCGGGGCCACTTCGCCCTGGCCCCATTCGGCGCGGTTGAGGAGCGCCGCCGCCGTACGGCAGGCATTTCCCGCGCCTCGCGCGAATTGCCGTGGCGGGCCCGCGGGGGGCCTGCCCGCCGGGTCGGGGAATTCCGGAGCCATTGCGGACCCATTCCGGTCGCCGGCGCCGGACGCACGGGCCCCAAAGTCTGACCGGGCAGTGGCTCCGTTTGTGACAGCGGGATTCCACGGGTGATCCCGGCCGGTTCCGCGCGGCGTGCTCACAGATCTTCACGGAATTTCGCACACGCGTTCCAAAAACGCCGTGGAGCAGGGTAACGTTACGTATCGCAGCAAGATCCGCACAGGGAGGGACGGGGCATGGAGCCCACCAGGACGACAGTGCGCCGCGGGCGCCCGCAGGGCTCGGACAACCCCGGCCCCGACGGGCTGACCAACCGTCAGACCCGTATCGTCGAGGCGATCCTGGGCTCGGTGGAGAGCCGCGGTTTCCCGCCGTCGATGCGCGAGATCGGTGAGGCCGTGGGGCTGGCGAGCACCTCCTCCGTCGCCCACCAGCTGGCGGTGCTGCAGCGCAAGGGCGTGCTCGAGCAGGATCCGCACCGGCCCCGCGCCTACCGTGTGCGGTGCTCCTGGCCGTCCCAGCACGACTCCGAGCCGGGTGCGGAGCCCGTCAGCGCCTCCCCGTCCGCGCGCGTGCCGGTGATCGGCCGGATCGCGGCCGGCATCCCGATCCTCGCCGAGGAGCAGGTCGACGAGGTCTTCGTGCTCCCCCGGCAGATCGTCGGCGCGGGCGAGCTGTTCGCCCTCAAGGTCGTCGGCGACTCCATGACGGGCGTCGCGATCTGCGACGGCGACTGGGTCACGGTGCGCAGCCAGGACGCCGCCGACCACGGCGACATCGTGGCCGCGATGATCGACGGCGAGGCCACCGTCAAGCGGCTCAAGCACGAGGGCGACCGGGTCTGGCTCATGCCGCACAACCCCGCCTACGACCCGATCCCCGGCGAGGAGGCGGTCATCCTGGGCAAGGTGGTCGCCGTGCTGCGACGCCTCTGAGGCCGCGCGCCGACGCCCGCTCAGTCCGTCGCCCCGGGCAGCACCGACCGGAGCCCGCCGAGCAGATGGGCCCGGAAGGCCGCGTCGTGGTAGGCCTGCGCGGAGTGCCCCAGCGCGGTGTAGAAGACGGGCCCTCCGCCGTACTCGTGGCACCACACCAGCGGATGGTCCGCGCCCATCGAGCCGCCCGTGTACGAGGACTCGTCGGCGGAGGCCAGGACCCGCACCCCGGGGCGGGGGCTGCGGTCGAAGTCGTACCACTCGTCGGTGACCTTCCACGCCGCGCCGAGGTGCGCGGTGGCCGGATGGGCGGCGTCCTCGACGAGGACCGTGCCCGCCTGCAGGGGCGGGTGCCCCGTGAAGCGCGCGCCCAGCAGCTCCCCGTAGTAGGGCCAGTCGTACTCCGTGCAGGCGGCGGCGTGCACGCCCATGAACCCCGCGCCGTCGGCGTGGTGCGCCGCGAGGGCGTCCCGGCCCGCGTCGCTGAGCACCTCCCCGCTGGTGGAGAGGAACACCACGGCGTCGTACGCACGCAGGCCGGCCCCCTCGAAGTCCTCGGGCCGTTCGGTGGCGTCCACCCGGAAGCCGTTCCCGGCTCCCAGCTCGGTGAGGGCCCTGACGCCGTCGGGGATCGACTCGTGCCGGTAGTCGGTGGTGCGGGTGTAGACGAGCACACGGGGGTCGCGGCGGGACAATCGGCTCTCCCAGGACGGTGACGGACGACGGGCAGCGCCCACCAGTCTCCCCGCCGCGGTCCGGGCGTCGACGGCGGCCCGGGTCCCGTCAGTGGCCGATGCTGTCGATCAGCTCGCGCGCACCCTGCCGCAGCAGTGCCACCGCGACCGACGTCCCGAGGGTGGCGGGGTCCAGCGGACCTGCCCATTCGTGGGCGTCGAGGACGGTCTTGCCGTCCGGGGAGAAGACCCGGGCCCGGAGCGAGAGCCGGCCGTCGCGTTCGGCGTGGGCGTAGCCGGCGATGGGGCTGTTGCAGTGGCCCTGCAGGACGTGGAGGAACATCCGCTCCGCCGTGGTCTCCCGGTGTGCGGCCGGGTCGCCGAGGTCGCTGACGACGTCGATCGTGTCGGCGTCGCCCTCCCGGCACTGCAGGGCGAGGACGCCCGCGCCGATCGGCGGGATCATCGTCTCGACCGGGAGCACCTCGCTGATCACGTCGGTCCTGCCGATCCGCTCGAGCCCGGACACGGCCAGCAGCAGCGCGTCCGCGTCGCCCGCCGCGAGCTTCTCCAGGCGGCGGTTGGCGTTGCCCCGCATGGGGACGCAGGTGAGGTGCGGGTGCGAGGCCATGATCTGCGCGATGCGGCGTACGGAGGAGGTGCCGATGCGCGTGCCGGGCGGGAGCCGGTCGAGGGTGAGGCCGCCGGGGTGCACCAGGGCGTCGCGGATGTCGTCCCGCTTGAGGAAGGCGGCGAAGACCGTCCCGGCGGGCAGCGGCCGGTCGGCGGGGACGTCCTTCACGCAGTGGACGGCCAGGTCGGCCCGGCCCTCCAGCAGCGTGGCGTCGACCTCCTTGGTGAACGCGCCCTTGCCGCCGAGCTGGGCCAGGTCGCCCATCCAGCGGTCACCGGACGTGGTGACGGGCACGACCTCCGTCCGGATGCCGGGGTGGAGCGCCGCCAGTCCCGCGCGTACGCGCTCGACCTGGGCCAGCGCCATCGGGGAGGAACGGGAGACGATGCGGATCAGCTCGGGGACTGCCATGCGCCCACGGTACGGCGTCCGGCACACGTCCCGCGCAACACCCCGAACCCCACGCGCCGTGACGACGGCGGGGCTAGTGTGTCCCGCGGCGCCCACCGGGAGGGCGCCGGCGCGCAGCGGTGGCGCCACAGGGACAGGCGACGGGGTAAGCGCACGATGACGCAGGAACGGCCCTCGCCCGCCGCGGTGTCCCCCGAACCGGCGACGCCCACCACCATCGCCACGGTGCCGGTGCGCGGGTTCCCGGCCGGTCTGCGCCACCGGCGTCCGCTGTACGTCCTGGCCGTGCTCGTGCTCCTGGCGCAGATGGCGTTCGCGATGGTCACCACGGCCGTCCAGCAGACGCCCACCATCGACGAGCCGGTGTACGTGGGCACCGCGACGGTCTATCTGCGCGAGCACAGCCTGCGCTTCAACCCCGAGCACCCGCCGCTCGGCAAGCTCGTCATCGCCGGTGGTCTGGCGTTCGCCCACCCCCACCTCGACCCGGCCTTCGAGGGCGACCAGACGGAGCTCGGCCGCAGCGTGCTCTACGAGTCGGGCAACGATCCCTGGCGTCTGATGCTGGCGGCCCGCCTGCCGGTGATCGCGCTGACCCTGCTGTTCGGGCTGGTGGTGCTCGCCTTCGCGCGCGATCTCACCGGGCCCGCCGGGGGGCTGCTCGCGCTCGTCCTGTACGCGTTCTCGCCGGACGTCATCGCGCACGGCTCGCTCGCCACCCTCGACGTCCCGGCGGCCGGTTTCCTGCTGACGTCGGTGTGGGCGCTGTGGCGGGCCCGGGAGCGTCCCCGGCGGTACCTGCCGCTCGCCGGTGCGGCGTTGGGCGCGGCGGTCGCCACGCGGATGAGCACGCTCCCCGCGGTGCCGGTCCTGCTGCTCCTGGCTGCGCTGTCGGTGTGGCACATGGGTGCGCGGGGCGCGCAGCGGCGCGGCACCGTCCGGTCGCTGCGGCGTGCCGCGATCGCGGCGGGCGGGGTCGGGCTCGTCGCCGTCGCGGTGGTGTGGGCGGCCTACCTCCTCGTCGACCCGCGTCTGCGCTGGACCGCGCCGGAGACCCTGCCGGCCCTGCACGGACTGCGGGGCTGGGCCGTGGACGCGCTCCCGCTCCCGCGGGCGTACCGGGACGGGATGGCCGTCCAGTTCGGCTTCGAGGACTCGACCTTCGAGGGCTTCCTCTTCGGCCGCCACTACCGCGGGGCGCTCTGGTACTACCTGCCCGCCGCGGTGCTGGTGAAGGCTCCGCTCGGCATGCTGGCCCTGTGGCTCGCCGGCACCGCCGCGCTGCTCGCCCTCCCCCGGCTGCGCCCCGCAGCCCCGTACCTGCTCGTCCCGGCGGCCGTGCTGACGGCCGCCGCCATGACCGGCTCACGGGACTTCGGCGTCCGCTACGTGGTCTTCCTGCCGATGTTCGGGGCGGTCGCCGCGGCCTGCGTCACCGCCCTGCGACGGCGGTGGGCGGACGTGGCGGCGACGGCCCTCGTCGCCTTCGTCGCCGTCAGCTCGCTGCGGACCTTCCCGTACTACCTGCAGTACTCCAACGAGGCCTTCGGCGGCACGTCCCGGACCCATCTGCGCCTGCACGACTCCAACGTCGACTGGGGCCAGGACCTGGGCCGCCTCGCGGACCGGCTCCGCGACCGCTACCCCGGCGAGCGGGTCTGGCTGGTCTACAAGGGCAGCGGGGTCCCCGCCCACTACGGCATCCACGCCGCCGATCCGCGCCAGGTCCCCGAGGACCAGGTCCACGGGCTGCTCGTGGTGTCGGACTCCTCGGTCGCGAAGGCCGAGGGCCGGCTGGCCGAGCTCATCGCCGGCAGCGAGCCGATCGACGAGGTGGGGCACTCGATCACGATCTACCGCCGTGGCTGACGACCGCGCCGCCCCCCCCGTCCGGGAGGGGCGGCGCCGGGCACGGCGGGGTCAGGGCTTGCGGGCCACCACGGCGTAGACGTTGATGTCCGCGTCGGTGACGTCGGTGATGCTCCGGTAGCGGATCGCGTCGATGTCCTCGAGGCCCTCGACGAACTCCGGCGAGGCGTCGGCGTGGGTGGCCAAGGTGTCGTCGACGTCGTCGGGGCGCCAGTGGTGGACGGGGACGAGCCCGGGCTCGACGATCTCCAGGCCGTTGTCCGTGACGAAGCGCAGGACCTCCGCGTGCTCGCGGAGCACGAAGGAGAAGCCGCGGTCCTGGTAGGTCTTGGCGACCTTGGCGATCTGCTCCGCGTTGAGGTCGGAGGTGAGGTGGCTCAGCACGACGTGGCTGCCCGAGGGCAGCGCGTCGACGAGGTGCTTGACGATGCCGTACGCCTCGTCGTCCTCGACGAAGTGCAGGACGGCGACGAGCACGAGCGCGACGGGCTCGGTGAAGTCCAGCGTGCCGGCCGCCTGGCGCAGGATCGCGGCGGGGTCGCGCAGGTCCGCGTCGATGTAGTCGGTCCGCCCCTCGGGGCCGCTGGTCAGCAGGGCGCGCGCGTGGGCCAGGACGACGGGGTCGTTGTCGACGTACACGACCCGCGCCTCGGGGGCGATCCGCTGCGCGATCTGGTGCACGTTCTCCTGCGTGGGCAGTCCGGTGCCGATGTCGAGGAACTGGAGTGTGCCGGTCTCCCCCGCGATGTGGTTCACCGCGCGGCGCAGGAAGTCCCGGTTGTGCCGCACGTCCAGGTAGCCCCGGGGATTGGCGGCCAGCGCGGCCGCGGCCGCCTCACGGTCGACGGGGTAGTTGTCCTTGCCGCCGAGGAAGACGTCGTAGACGCGCGCCGGGTGCGCCTTGGTGGTGTCGATCCGCCGGCGGAGCTGCTCGGCGGAGTCGTAGTCGTCGGGAGCGTCGCTGCCGCTGGTCATGGCCATCCCCTGGGGACTCGAATACGCGAACTGATCAGCACACAACTTAGCTGGTGAAGCGGCGAGTTGGCGCCACCCCTGCCCACTCGTGCGGGCGGCCCGGGCAGGGGCGCGCAGAAAGGCCGGAACCTGCCCTCCCGTCGGCCGTCCCCGCTCGTTGACCTTGGTGACCGCACACCCCCGGAGCTCCCCTGGAGGCTCGCTTGACGTCGATCCACGACGGTGCACCGGCCGCCGGTGAACCGCGCAAGACCTCGGTGCTCATCCACAACGACCGGGGCGAGTACCTCCTGCACCTTCGCGACGACCGCCCGGACATCCGGAACCCCGGCGCCTGGTCACTGCTCGGCGGCGGCAGTGAGCCGGGCGACGTGTCCCTGGAGGCGACCGCCCGGCGTGAACTGCGCGAGGAGGCGGGGCTCGACCTGCCCGTGCTGCGCGCCTTCGCGGTGGAGCACGTCCACGAGCCGGACGGGTCGCTCCTGCCGGTCCAGGTGTTCACCGGCCGCTGGAACGGCGATCCCGACGCCCTGCAGCCGAGCGAAGGCGTCCTGCTGCGCTGGTTCCGGCCCGAGGTCATGCCGCGGCTGCGGTTGGGCCACGCGACCCTGGAGCTCGTCCGCCGGCACGCCGGCCCGGCCGTGCCGCCCGGCACCGGGGTCCGGGCGGCCGGGCGGGGCGTCCTCCACGTCGTCGGCGCGCACCTGTACTTGGAGAACCCCGGCGGCGAGGTCCTGCTCGGACTGCGTCACCCCGGCTCCGCATTCGCCGGCGGCGAGTGGCACTTCCCCGCCGGGCACTGCGAGCAGGAGAGCGCCGTCGCGTGCCTGGTCCGCGAGGCGGACGAGGAGGCGGGCCTGCGGATCAGCCCGGAGGACGCCGAGTTCGCGCACGCCGTGCACCTCATCGACGCGCCGGGCGGCCGCCCCCGGCTGCAACTCGTCTTCCGCGTACGCCGTTGGCAGGGCGAACCGGTGGTCCGCGAGCCCGACAAGTGCCTGTCCTGGCGCTGGTGGCACCCGGACGCCCTCCCCGAACGCCTCGTGCCGTACACCCGGGCCGCGATCGAGGGCATCCGGGCCGGCCGCCACTACACCGAGTCGGGTTGGGCATGACCTGCGGACCGGGCCTGCCGGAAACCGCGGTGCGACGGTTCGCGGAACGCGCCGTCGGCTCGATCGAACGGTGGACGGACACGTCCTGGCCCCGCCAGAGCAGTCGGGTGTGGCGGGTCCGCGGTGCGGACGGCCTCGTCGGCTACGTCAAGATCCACCAGAACGACCGCTTCCACCACCGGGAGGTGACGGCCTACCGGACCTGGGTGCCGACCCTGGGAGCCGCCACGCCACGCCTGGTGGCGGCCGACGAGCGGCTGCGCGCGGTCGTCGTGACCGCCGTCCCCGGACGCCCGCTCCACGTCGGCGTCCGGCCCCCGGAGGAGGAACGTGCGATCTTCGTCCGCGTCGGCGCGCTCGCCGCCGCCGTCCACGGCAGCGCACCGCCACGGCCCGCCTCCGGGGACAAGGGGCCTGCCACGGGGAAGCTCGACCTGCACCTGGACGGCGCCCGCTGCCACCTGGCCCCGGGTGACGAGGAGTTCGTCCGCGCGCTGACGGCCCGGGCAGCCGCGCTTCCCGCTCTCGACCTGGTGCCCACGCACGGCGACTTCCAATTGCGCAACCTGCTGTGGTCGGGCCGGCTCGCCGTGATCGACTTCGAGCGCAGCGAGCCGCAGCCGGCGCTCCGTGACGTCGTACGGCTCTCCGACGCCTGGTCCGGCCGTCCGGACCTCCACGAGGCCTTCCTGACCGGCTACGGGCGGGAGCTCACCCCGCTCGAGCACGAACGCCTGGCTGTCGACTCCGCCCTGGACGCGGTCTCGGGCATCCGGTACGGCGCCGCACACGACGATCCCGAGGTCCTCGAACGCGGCCTGCGCACCCTCGCCCGGCTCCGCGCGGCCGGCCGCTGACCGGCCCGGTGAACCGGGTCGCCACGCTGCGGTCTCACCCCGCCGGCGCGAGCGCGAGGGGCGGTGAGGGCAGCCCGAAGTGGTCGGCGATGATGCGCACGGTGTGGGTGCCGTCGGCGTTGAAGGCGGGGTCCGCGTCGTACCGCGGGGTGTCGCGGCCCACGATGCCCGCGTCCAGGAGTTCACGGACGAGCAGGTCGGCCGAGCCGCCGGCGCGCCGGGACTCGCGTCGCATGCCGAAGTTGAAGTAGGTCCCCTCGAATCCGCCGGAAGCGTGGGTGAACTGGATCGGGTGCTCGGCGCAGTGGGGGACCACGTAGTCCTGCCCGTGCGGGCAGGTGCATGGGGGCGTGGAGGCCAGGAAGACACTTTCCACCGGCGCACCTCCAGGGTCGCTCGCACGATGTGCGTGACGGAAGCCGGTGAGATCGCGCGCCAGTTCCCAGGCTTGCGACCGGCGCGGAGCACTGCAGGCGTCGTGGGTCAGCCAGACCCAGCCCGCCCCTGATCCGCTCGCGAGGGCCGGCCGGCCGGCCTCGGCGTAGACGGCGGCGACCGTCGGCAGCGTCATGCCCCTCACAAAGGTGACGAACGTGTTCGGATTGAGCCAGGCCATCAGGCGCAGACCTCCGGGGACAGGGGCGGCGAGGGGAGGATGAAGAAACCGGCGATCGCCCGCACGAGGCGCGCGTGGTCCTCGTCCCGGTGGTCGAAGCAGTCGTGACCGGGGTCGGCCTCCCGCGCGCACTCCGAGTCCGGACCGATGAGGTTCGCGGCCAGCAGTTCGGGCGAGAGGTGGTCGGGGTTCTCTCCGCTGCGAAGCTGCGGGCTGCCGAAGGAGAGGTAGAGGACCGTGCGGCCGTCGCGGAAGTAGGTGAAGGACGGCGGATGGGCCTTCGCGCTGCAGGGCTCCGTCTCGAACACGACGACCTCCGCGCCGTCACGGCACAGGCGGTTGTAGTCCACTCCGTCGTAGTCATCGGCGTCGTAGTCGTGCATGTCGTGAACCGCCCACGCCCATGCGCCCGCCTCACCGAGCATGAGCGGTTCCCGCTGCGCGCCCCGTAGGCGCCGCGTCAGCGCGTCGAGGGTCATGCCGCGGGCGAAGACGAGATTCACCTCGTGCCCGGGGAACGATCCGCGCATCCAAGTCGTCATGCCGCGACTGTAGGAGTGGGCACCGACAGCGGGACCGCCGGGACGTCAGACGGCCTTCGCGGTGCCGTGCTGCTCGTCGAAGGTGAGCTCCGGCGGCGGCCTGCGGAAGCCGCGGGTCAGGTAGGCGAGGTAGGCGACGCCGAGGGCGAGCCAGATGACGCCGAGGGTGAGGGCCTTGCCGTCGAGGTGGAGCAGGAGCCAGAGGTCGATCAGGGCGCCGACGGCGGGGACGACGACGTAGGCGAACACGCCCGCGTGCTCGCCCGCGCGGCGCTTGCGCAGGTACGTCGCGATCACGCTGAGGTTGACGAAGGTGAAGGCGGTGAAGGCGCCGAAGTTGATGAAGGAGGTGGAGGTGGCGACGTCCAGGCGGAGGGCGATCAGCCCGACCACGCCGGTCAGGAGGATGTTGAGGGCCGGCGTCAGGTGGCGGGGGTGGAGGTAGCCGAACACCTTGCGCGGCAGGACGTCGTCGCGGCCCATGGCGTACAGCAGGCGGGAGGTGCTGGCCTGGGCGGCGACGCCGGAGGCGAACTGGGCGACGACGAGTCCGGCGAGGAAGACGGAGGAGAAGAGGTCGCCGCCGATGGTCCTGGCGATCTCGAAGGCGGCCGAGCTCGGGTCGTCGAACCGGCTGCCGGGGTGGGCGAGCTGGGTGGTGTAGGCGAGCGCGACGAAGATGCCGCCGCCGATCAGGGCGGTGAGCAGGATCGCGCGGGGCATGGTCCTGCGGGGCTCGACGGTCTCCTCGGTGAGCGTGGTGACGGCGTCGAAGCCGAGGAAGGAGTACGCCGCGATGGCCGCGCCGCCGGAGATCCCGGCCAGCGTGGTGGCGTCGTTGTGGAACGGCCCGGTGCTGAACAGGCCGCCGGCGCCCTCGATGTGGAAGACGTGCCGCAGCGAGAGCAGCGCGAAGATGACGATGACGAGGATCTGGAACGCCATCAGCAGGGAGTTGGCCCGGTCCGCGGCCTGGATGCCGAGCAGGTTGAGCGCGGTGGTGGTGAGGATGAAGGCGAGGATCCACACCCACATCGGCACGCCGGGCCACTGCGCCTGCAGGTAGGCGCCGCCGATCAGCCAGATGACCATGGGCAGGAAGAAGTAGTCCAGGAGCGTGGCCCAGCCGACGAGGAAGCCGGCCCGTCCGTCGATGGAGCGCCGTACGTAGGTGTAGGCGGAGCCGGCGACGGGGTGCTCGGCGGCCATCTTCCCGTAGCTGTAGGCGGTGAAGAGCATGGCGACGAGTGCCAGGGCGTACGCGGTGGGGACCGCGCCGCCGGTCTTCTCCGCGACGACGCCGAAGGTGCCGAGAACGATCAGCGGGGTCATGTAGGCCAGGCCGAAGGAGACGACGGCTCTGAGTCCGAGGGTGCGGGACAGCGCGGGGGTGGTTGCGGCGCGCGCGGCGTGGTCGGTCATCGTGGGGCTCCGGGGAGGGTCAGCCGCGGCGGGCGGGGCGCCAGCTGCGAGGGTCTATGCGCCCGTCGTACAGCGGGAGTTCGAGGGGGCGGTCGGTGTCGGTGAACTGGGACCACATGCGGTTGAGGCCGGCCGTGCCGTAGGTGCGGACGCGGGTCACGTCGTCCAGGTCCAGGACGTCGGTGAGGACGGTGGCGGCGCTGTCGGGCGCCTCGGTGCGGACGCGTCCCTCGGGGTCGACGACGAGGCTGCGGCCGGTGCCGAGCGGGCCGGCGGTGTTGACGCTGACCACGTAGACCTGGTTGGTGATGGCGTTGGCACGGGCCAGGACGAGTTCCTGGGCGCGGTCGCCGGTCGTGGTCATGACCGGGTTGACGATGACCTCGGCGCCCATCCAGGCCAGGTGCCGGGCGACCTCGGGGAACCACGCGTCGTAGCAGATGGAGAATCCGACGCGGCCGGCCTCGGGGATGTCGAAGACCACGAACCGGTCGCCCGGGGTGTAGGGCTCGCGGGGCCGCCAGGGGAAGACCTTGCGGTAGTGCGCGACGAGCCGCCCCTCGGGCGAGAAGGCGAGCGCGGTGTTGAACAGCTCGCCCTCCGGGCCGCGTTCGCAGATGCTGCCGGGCAGCAGCCACACGCCCAGGTCCCCGGCGATCTCGCCGAGCTCCCGTACGAGGTGTCCGTCCAGCGGCTGCGCGGCATCGCGCAGGAGCCGCTCGGTGTCCTGCGGCCCGCCGTCCGCGCCGAACAGGTGCAGTTCGGGGAAGGCCAGCAGCCGGGTCTGCGGGAAGCGCGCGAGCAGGGTCCCCGCCTCTTCCGCGAAGCCGGACACGGGTTCCCCGGCGGGGCGGGGCCCGGCCTGGGCGAGGGTCACGGGAAGGGGTCGGGACATGGTGCACCTGCTTCGTTCGAGTGCTGAGGAAATTAGAGCATTCTGATCAGATAAACAAGAGTGCTCAAGGTGAGATGTTTTCCGGTACTACAGTCGGTCCCATGCCCGACACGGAGAACCGGACCGGCCAGGTCACGGCAGCCGCCGGCCCGCCCCTGAGCACCCCGGCCCTCGGCGGCATCCGCCGCCTGTCCGCGCTGGACACCGTCCGCGCCCGGATAGCCATGGCCATCGACCTGGGCCTGCTCGCCCCCGGGGAGCGGTTGCCCGCCGCCGGCGAGATCGCCGCGGCGCTGGACGTCGGGGAGATCACGGTGCGCCGGGCCCTGGTGGCCCTGTGCGACGACGGGCTGCTGGAGCGCCGCCGCGGCCGCAACGGCGGCACACTGGTCGCCCGGCAACCGGCGAAGGGTTCGGTCAGCGCCGTCGGCAGCTACCGCTCCGACACCGACGCGGTGCGCCGGCTGATCGACCACCGGCTGGTCCTGGAGTGCGGCATCGCCCATCTCGCCGCCGGCCACGCCGACGACTCCGCGCTGCGCGAACTGGAGCGGCTGGTCGACCTCATGGACGCGGTGACCAGCTGGGCCGAGTTCCACCGCCATGACGAGGAGTTCCACCTCGCCGTCGCCTCCGCCACCGGGACACCGTCGGTCGTCGTCCCGTACGCCGCCGTCGTCCGCGAGCTCTACCGGTACTACCTGCCCTACCCGCTCGACGCGCTGCGCGCCTCCAACGCCGAGCACCGGGCCCTGGTCCGCGCCCTGCGGCAGGGCGACCGCGCGGCGGCCGCCGCGGTCGCCCAGGAACACGTCCAGGCACTGCACCGGACGATGTTCATCGGCCTCCCCGGCGCCGTGCCGGGAGCCGCCACCACCGAGGGCTGAGACCCGGCCGCGTCACCGGTGCGCACCAGTACAGTCGAGCCACACGTGCGGCGCGTGCCGCCACAGGGGTGGAGGAGACGTCCGTGGAGGGGCTGGCGCTCGTCGCGCTCATGGTCGGTGCGGTGCTGGTCACCGCCGTCGCCCGGCGTCTGGGGGTGTCTCCCCCGCTGCTGCTGGTCGCCGTCGGCCTGTGCGCGTCCTTCGTGCCGGGCATCCCCGCGTACGCCATCGAGCCCGAGCTGGTGATGGTGCTGGTCCTGCCCCCGCTGCTGTACTCCTCGGCACGGGAGAGTTCCTACCTGCGCTTCCGGGAGAACCTGCGCCCCATCGGGCTGCTGGCCGTGGGGCTGGTGCTGTTCACCACGGTCGCGATCGGCTACGCCGCGTTCTGGCTGGTGCCGGGACTGCCGCTGGGCTCGGCGCTGGTGCTCGGCGCGGTGCTGTCGCCGCCCGACGCGGTCGCGGCGACCTCCATCGGACGCCGGCTGGGGCTGCCGCGCCGGCTGCTGACCGTGCTCGGCGGCGAGAGCCTGGTGAACGACGCCACCGCGCTGACGGCCTACCGCGTGGCCATCGCGTCCGTGGCCGGCGCCGGCTACACCCTGCTGCAGGGCGTCGGGGTCTTCCTGATGGCGGCCGTCGGGGGCTCGCTGATCGGTCTGGCGATCGGCTGGCTGGCCCGCATCGGGCACCGGTTCCTGCCCGGGGACCTGGCCAGCGCGCTCGGACTGCTCGTGCCGTTCCTCGCCTACCTCGTCGGCGAGGAGGCGCACACCTCGGGAGTGCTGGCCGTGGTCGTGGCCGGCCTCTACCTGGGACACCGGTCCCCCGACACGGAGGCGACCTCCCGGCTGCAGGTGTACGCGGTGTGGAGCGCCCTGGACACGGTGCTGGAGGCCCTCGTCTTCGCCCTGATCGGCCTCCAGGTGCGGGGCATCGTCGACACGGTCGACACGGGCGTGGGGCGGCTGGTCGCGGCCGGTGCCGCGCTGACGGCGGTGACCGTCCTGGCGCGCGTCGTGTGGGTCTACCCCGCGACCTACCTGCCACGGCTGGTGTTCCCGCGGATCCGGGCACGCGACCCGTACCCCCCGTGGCAGTACCCGGTGGTGCTCTCCTGGGCGGGCATGCGCGGCGTGGTCTCGCTGGCCGCGGCCTTCGCGGTGCCGGAGACCACCGACAGCGGCGCGCCGTTCCCCGGGCGCGACGAGATCCTGTTCCTGACCTTCTTCGTCACGGTCGCCACGCTGCTGCTGCACGGGATGACGCTGCCCCCGCTCATCCGGCGGCTCGGCATCTGCAACAAGGAGGCGTACGAGGACGCCCTGGCCGAGGCGAGCGCGCAGCACAGTGCCGCCCGGGCGGCACTGGCGCGCCTGGAGGAGCTGGGCGGGGACAAGCGCTCCCACCAGGCCGTGCTGGAGACCCTGCGGCAGACCGCGGAGGCCCGCCGCAACGCCGCCTGGGAACGGCTGGGCGGCCCGACCGGCGGGGGCGCCGAGCCGCCGAGCGTGGCCTACCGGCGGTTGCGCCGCGCGATGCTGGACGCCGAACGGCAGGAGTTCGTGCGCTTCCGCGACGAACGGCTCATCGACGACGAGGTGCTGCGCCGCGTCATGCGCGAACTGGACCTGGAGGAGGCGGCGCTGCAGCGCGAGTAGCGGTGGGCAAGGGCCTCAGCCCATCGACTCGTGGACGTAGCACCAGCGCCAGTTCTCGCCGGGCTGGTAGGAGCGGATCACGGGGTGGCCGGTGGCCTCGTGGTGCGCGGTGGCGTGCCGGCCCGGCGAGCTGTCACAGCATCCGATGTGGCCGCAGGTGAGGCACAGCCGCAGGTGGACCCAGTCGTGGTGTCCGGCGGCCAGGCAGTCGGCGCAGCCGTCGACCGGCGGCGCGGCCGCGACGTCGGCCGGGGCCTGCTCGAGATCGGGACATGCTGCTGTCGTCACGCCGGCCCCCTGTGCCGTCTGCGGATCACTGCTGATGGACGCCCCAGGCTACGTCAAGCGCACGCCGTGCGCGATCAGCGTGCCGGGGCGTCCCACCGTGGCGGCCCCGCGGCTCAGTCGAGGAGTTCGCCCTCGAGGAGGCCCATGGTGAACATGTCGTACCACCGGCCGTCGCGCCGGAAGACCTGCCGCAGCCGGCCCTCCTCGACGAAGCCGACCTTCCGGTAGACGTGGTGCGCCGCCTCGTTCTCGGGCACGACGGTGAGCGAGATCTTGTGCAGGCGCATCTTCTCGAAGCCGTAGCGGCACATCGTGCGCATGGCGTCGGTGGCGTAGCCGCGGCCCCAGTACTCCTTCTCACCGAGGTAGATGTCGAGTTCGGCGCATCCGGTCTCGGGTTCGGCGTCGCGCAGCCGCACCAGGCCGATCAGCCGGCCGTCCTGCGGCACCTCGATCCCGTAGAGCACGTCGCCGTAGGCGTTGCGGGGCCGCTCCTCCATGCGCTTCCTCACCTGTGCGAGGGGCTGGGCGTAGTCGTCGTCCATCCAGCGCATGACCTCGGGGTCGTGGTTCCAGCGCCACAGCGCCTCGGCGTCCGCGGGCTCCATCGGGCGCAACTTCACCAGTCGTCCGGGCACCATGGGGGCGGCCTCCTTCGGGTCGGCATGATCGACGTCGTGGAACCCGAAAGGGTTAGCACGGTCGCCGTCGGCCGCTCAACCGATTTGCCCGCCGGGAGCGGGCGTTCAGCTCGCCTCGGCCCGGCCCTGGCCGTCCGTCGCGAGCACACGCTCGACGTCGGCCCACGACGCCCCGTGCTCGGCGAGGACGTCCGCGACCACGCCGGGGCCGATGGTGAGGGCGAGCAGGACGTGCTCGTCGCCGATGTGACGGTCGCCCCGGGCCACGGCGGAGCGCAGGGAGCGCTCCAGGACGCCCTTGGCCCCGCGGGTGAAGGGGCGTCGTCCCGCGGGCCGCCACCGCCGGGGCCCGCGGCGGGCGGCGAGCGCACCGGTGCCGTGGGCGTCCTCCACGCGGGCGACGATCGCGGCGACGTCGATGCCGAGCCCGGCGAGCGCCTCGGCGTCGGCCCGTGAGACCCCGCCGCGCCGCCGGGTCTCCCCCAGCGCCTCCTCCAGCGCCTCGCGGCGCCGGTCGACGCCGAGCGCGGCCAGGGCGGCGGAGGCCCGGGTGCCCTCCAGGTCGAGCAGCGACAGCAGCAGGTGCTCCTCGCCGATCGTCGGGTCGCCCGCCCGTTCGGCGTGCCCGACCGCGCCCTCGACGACCTCGCGCGCGCTCTTGGTGAACCTCTCGAACATCCTCAATGCCTCCCGTACTTCTTGTGCACGGCCTGCCTGCTGACGCCGAGTTCGTGGGCGATCTCCTGCCACGACCACCCCTGCGCCCGCGCGCTCCTGACTTGTACGGTCTCCAGCTGCTCCAGCAGCCGCCGCAGCGCGGCGACGGCCCGCAGCCCGACCCTCGGGTCGCGGTCGCCCGCCCGCTCGGCGAGATCGGTTGCCTCGGTCATGTCTGTCAATTTACGTTGACAGACACGGCGCTGTCAACGCTGGTTGACAGCGCCGTGGGCGCGGGGCGGGGCGGGGTCGGGACGTCAGGCGTGCCCTTGCGCCGCGGCGCGGCGCTGCCGCTTGCCCAGCGGCGCCTGGGAGAGGTCCTCGGCCTGGGACCTGAGGTTCTTGTAGCCGTAGCCGCGCTCGTCCAGCCAGACCCTGGCCGCCTCCTCCGCGCGTTCGGTCGCGTCGAGGATGTCCTCCTCCGCCTCGCCGGAGTCCACGAAGCGGAAGGTGAAGGCGGGGCGTGCCGCGATGTCGTAGCTGAGGTGGCCCCCGGGGGTGAAGGCGGCGTGCAGGACGTCGTGTTCCGGTGCGCGGGCGAGGAGTTCGGCGCGCTGCTCGGCGGTGAGTCCGTCGAAGGCGCCGCGGACGGTGACGCGGAAGGTGCGTGTGCTCATCCGCCGACCTTAAGCAGCGGGCTCCGTCCGGCTCCACCGCATTTCACGGGCCTGGCCGCGGCGCCGCGGGACCGCACAAGGGAGGCGTCCCGCGGCGCCGTGCCCGCGCGGTCAGCCGGTGGCGGACAGCGGCTGGTCGGTGGGGTTCCGGGAGGTGGGACGCGGGCCGCGCAGGCCGGTGAGGCCGGTGAGGCCGGTGAGGCCGATCATGACCGTGGCGAAGCGGCCTGTCCGGCGGGCCGGCCCAGAGCTGCGGCGCGGTTCTCCGTCGTGGAGCCGCCGGCCACGACGAAGGTGACCGCCGACGCATGTGGACGCCCAGCAGGCAGATGCCGACAGCGGCCATGGCGAACCACACGGCCCCCACACGGGCGGGGCCGAGGCGGTCGGCGACTCGCCCGGTGGGCGACGGACCGCGCGAGGGCCGGGCGGGCGCCGCCTCAGCTGTCGCGCGCCACCGCGAGGAGCGCCATGTCGTCGTCGGTCGGACCGCCCGCGTGCCGGTGCACGTCGTCGAGCAGCGCCTCCAGCAACTCGGCCGGCCCGCCGCGCTCCACCCCGGCCAGCCGCGCCAGCGGGTCGTAGAAGCGCCCCTTGGCGTCGCGGGCCTCGGTGACGCCGTCCGTGCACAGCAGCAAGGTCGAACCCGGCGGGAACGGCACCGTGTCCACCACGGCCTCCCCTTCCCCCAGGCCCTCCACCAGCAGCAGCCCGTACTGCGCGGGCTCGGCGGCGCGCACCTTTCCGCGCCGCAGCAGCAGCGGTGCCGGGTGACCGAGGTTCACCAACCGGACGTGGTCGCCGCGCTGCGGGAACTCGACCAGGACCGCGGTGGCGAACCACTCCAGTTGCTCGCCCTCCTCGCGCCGGCCCAACTCCCGCCACAGGGCCCGCATCATGTGCCCCGCCACGTCCGCCAGGGTCGCCTGCTCGTCGGCCGCCATCCGGAAGCTGCCGAGGACCAGCGTCGCCGCCTCCACGGCGTCCAGGCCTTTGCCCCGTACGTCCCCGACGATGCAGCGCAGCCCGTACGGCGTGTCCTGGACGGCGTACAGGTCCCCGCCGATCTCCGCCTCGGCCTCCGCCGCCTCGTAGCGGGCCGCGATCCGCAGGTCCCGGACCCGCGCGGGCGGTTCGGGGAGCACCGCCCGCTGGACGGCCGCGGTGATCGAGCGGGCGGAGCGCAACCGGTCCTCACGCGCCTCCAGCAGCCGGTTGATGAACACCGCGACCACGGCGACCAGCGAGACGGTCAGCAGCTCGCTCATCCCGCTCAGCCCCCGCAGCCGGCCGAAGTGGGCCAGGATCGCCGCGTCCGCGACGATCGCCGCCAGACCGACCACCATGGTGCCCTGCATCGACAGCAGCGGAGCTGCGAGCACCGGGGCGACGGAGTAGAACGACGCGCTCGTGTACTGCCTCGGGGTGAGGAAGTCCATGACGAGACCGCCGACGAGTACCACGACCGGGAGCAGCCGGACGTACCAGCCCACCTCGGCCAGGCCACCGAAGATCTCGTCGTCGGCCCTCCCCACACACCCTCCCGGCATCTCCCGCTGGCGATCCCTACACGCTCCCCGGCAATCGCCCCGGCAGCCACCGCAGACCCTCCCGTGGAGTGAACCGCCCGGTCGGGTACCCGTCTGGCCCCACGCGGCTACAGGCGGGGGCCGAAATTGTCGATCATTGCAGCAGGACGCACGGACCTGGTTCCCGCCACCGCCGAGGAGTCGCGCCGATGACGACGTGGACGAAGGACGAACTGGACCGCATCGAGCACGCCGACGAGCTCGCCATCGCGCCGCGGCGTAACCCCGGCACGCTGGACCCGCCGACCACCATCTGGGTGGTCCGCGACGGCGCCGACCTGTACGTACGGGCCTACCGTGGGCGCGGCGGCACCTGGTTCCGCGCCGCGCAGGCGCGGCACGAGGGCCGGATCACCGCCGGCGGCGTCGAGCGGGACGTCACCTTCGTCGAGGTCGACGACCCGGACGTCAACGAACGCCTCGACGCCGCCTACCGCGGCAAGTACGGCCACTACAGCGCGGAGTACGTGGAGCCCATGGTGGCCGGGACCGCGCGCGCCGCGACGCTCAAGCTCGTGCCGCGCTGACATGACGACCATGGTCATCGTCGGGGCGGGGCAGGGTCTGGGCGCCGCCGCGGCACGCCAGTTCGGCTGCGACGGCTTCGACGTCGCGCTCGTCTCCCGCGACCAGGACCGCGTGGACTGCCTGGCGGCCGACCTGGACAAGGACGGAGTGACCGCGCGGGGGTTCGCCGCCGACGTCCGCGACCCGGTCGCCCTCGGGGCCGCGCTGGACGCCGCCGCGGCAGCGCTCGGGCCGATCGAGGTGCTGCAGTACAGTCCGGCGCCGCACCGGGACTTCATGAAGCCCCTCCTCGACAGCACGCCCGCCGACTTTGCGGGACCGCTGGAGTTCTCCCTGTACGGCGTGGTCACCGCCGTCCACGCGGTGCTGCCCGACATGCGTTTCCTGGGCCGGGGCACGATCCTCTTCGTCAACGGCGGCAGTGCGGTACGGCCGCTGCCGGCCCGCGCGGGGACCTCCGTGGCGTACGCGGCCGAGACCGCCTACGCGCGGATGCTGCACGACACGCTGGCCGCCGAGGCCATCCACGTCGCGCAGATGATCATCCCCGGGGTCATCGCGCCCGGGCATCCGAGGAACGATCCGGCCGCGCTGGCGCGCACCCTGTGGGCGATCCACCGGGAACGGACCGGGTTCCGGCACTTCGCGGGCGTCCTGGAGGGAGAGGGCTGAACGACGGCGCGGTGACCACCGGGCCGCGGCGGCGGCCGCCCCGAACGGCCGCCCGGGCGGCGAGCCGACCTCGGGGGTGACGGTACGTGAGGTAGACAACCAGCGCGGACACGGAGCGTATGTGTCCGCCACTCATTTCACCGCCCCGAGGAGCCAGCCGTGACCCAGGAGTTCTCCGGATCCACCGCCCTCGTCACGGGCGCCACCGCGGGGATCGGGCGGGGGGTCGCGCTGCGGCTGGCGGCACTGGGAGCCGAGGTCGTCGTCCACGGGCGGGACGCGGAGCGCGGTGCGGAGGTCGTCGCGGAGGTGGCGGACGCGGGCGGGCGCGCCCGGTTCGTCGCCGCCGACCTGTCCGACCCCGGCGACGTGCTGCGCCTCGCCGAGGCGGCGGGCGCGGTGGACGTGCTGGTCAACAACGCGGGCATCTACCGGTTCGCGGGCGCCGCCGACACCACGGCCGGGATGTTCGACCTCCACATGGCCGTCAACGCCCGCGCGCCCCTGCTGCTGGTCGGGGCCCTCGCGCCCGGCATGGCCGCGCGGGGCCGGGGTGCCGTCGTCAACCTGAGCACCCTGGCGGCGAGCGTCCCCGCCCGTGGGGCCGCCGCCTACGGGGCCTCCAAGGCGGCGCTGGAGCTCATGACCCGCGTGTGGGCCGACGAGTTCGGCGCCCGCGGAGTACGGGTGAACGCCGTGGCCTCCGGTCCTGTCCGCACCCCCGGAACCGTCGGGATGGGCGAGGACGCGCTGGCGGCCGTCGCGCGGAACACCGTCCTGGGCCGGGTCGCCGAGGTCGACGAGATCGTCGAGGCAATCGTCTTCCTCGCCTCGGACCGCGCGGGATACGTCACCGGCGCCGTCCTGGACGCGTACGGCGGTCAGCCGGCGATCGGCTGACCGCACCCCCTCCGGAAGGACCCTCGCCCATGAAGGTGCCGCCGCATCCCGGCCTCGGCGGGGACCGCGTCTACCTGGACCACAACGCCACCACGCCCGTCGACCCGAGGGTGGTGGAGGCCATGGGGCCCTGCCTCACCACCGGGTTCGGCAACCCCTCCAGCGGGCACGCCTGGGCCGCGGAGCCGGCCGCGGCGCTGGCGCGGGCGCGCCGCCAGGTCGCGGCGCTCATCGGGGCGACCGCGGAGGGGATCGTGTTCACCGGTTCGGGGTCCGAGGCGGACAACCTCGCCCTGCGCGGTGCGGTGCTCGCCGCGGGTACCGACCGTCCGCATGTGATCACCCAGGTCACCGAGCACCCGGCGGTGCTGGAGACCTGCCGCGCACTGCGGCGGCTGCACGGGGTGCGGGTGACGTACCTGCCGGTGGACGGGGAGGGCCGGGTCGACCCGGCCGCGCTGGCCGCGGCCCTCACCGGGCGCACCGTGCTGGTCTCCGTCATGGCCGCCAACAACGAGACCGGCACCCTGCAGCCCGTCGCGGAACTCGCCCGGCTCGCCCGCGCCCGGGGCGCGCTGTTCCACTGCGACGCCGCCCAGGCCGCCGGGAAGGTCCCGCTGGACGTGCGCGGGATGGGGGTGGACCTGCTGACGGTGGTGGGGCACAAGATGTACGCGCCGAAGGGGGTCGCCGCCCTGTACGTGCGCCCGGGGATCCGCCTGGAGCCCCTGGTGTACGGGGGCGGGCAGGAGGGCGGGCTGCGGGCCGGCACCGAGAACGTCGCCCTCGCGGTGGCGCTGGGGGCCGCCGCCGACCTGGCCGGCGCCGAACTCGCCGACGGCGGGGCCGCGCGGGCCGAGGCGTTGCGCGACCGCCTGCACCAGGGCCTGACGCGGGCGCTGCCCGGCCGGGTCCACCTCAACGGGTCCGTCCGCCACCGCCTGCCCACCACGCTGAACGTCAGCATCGACGGCGTCCCGGCCCACGAACTGCTCGCCTCGGTGCCCCGGCTCGCGGCCTCCACCGGCTCGGCCTGCCACAGCGGCAGTCGTACGGCGTCCCCGGTGCTGCGCGCGATGGGCCTGGACGAGGCCCGCGCCCAGGCCGCCGTACGCCTGTCGGTGGGGCGCTGGACCACCGCGGACGACGTTGACCGTGCTTCCGGGCTGCTCGCCGCGGCCGCCGGCGCCCTCGCCTGAACCGGGAGCCGCCACGGACTTGCGGGCGGCCCCCCGAGCGGTAGCGTCGAAAAGGCGGATGAAGGGCACGGCCCCCGCACGAAGGAGCACGCGGATGGGCGTGAAACGGTGGATCGAGGCATGGCCGGTGTACCGGCAGCTCACCGGGACGGACCCGCTGGGCCGGGGGAAGGCCGCGCAGTCGGCCCGCTCGGCCACGCTCGGGGCCCGCACGGAGAGCGCCGACCGGGTGGCCGGCTCGGTGTGTCCCTACTGCGCCGTGGGCTGCGCGCAGCGGGTGTACGTCAAGGACGAGAAGGTCGTCCAGATCGAGGGCGACCCCGACAGCCCGATCTCCCGCGGCCGGCTGTGCCCGAAGGGCTCGGCCAGCAAGCAGCTGGTCACCGGGCCCCAGCGGGAGCAGCGGGTGCTCTACCGCCCGCCGTACGGCACCGCCTGGCAGGAGCTGGACCTGGACACGGCCATGGACATGGTGGCCGACCGGGTGCTCGACGCACGGCGCAAGGGCTGGCAGGACACGGACGCGGACGGCAGGACGCTGCGCCGCACCATGGGCCTGGCCAGTCTCGGCGGGGCGACGCTGGACAACGAGGAGAACTACCTCATCAAGAAGTTGTTCACCGCCCTGGGCGCCCTGCAGATCGAGAATCAGGCCCGCATTTGACACTCCGCCACGGTTCCCGGTCTGGGAGCCTCGTTCGGACGTGGCGGCGCCACCGACTACCAGCAGGACCTGGTCAACTCCGACTGCATCGTCATCATGGGATCCAACATGGCCGAGGCCCATCCGGTCGGGTTCCAGTGGGTCGTCGAGGCCAAGGCGCGCGGCGCCAGGGTCATCCACATCGACCCGCGGTTCACGCGGACGAGCGCGCACGCGGACCAGCACGTCACCATCCGGGCCGGCACCGACATCGCGTTCCTCGGCGGCGTGATCAACCACGTCCTCGCGCACGACCTCGACTTCCGGGAGTACGTGGAGGCGTACACCAACGCGCCCTTCCTGCTGGGCGAGCGCTACCAGGACACCGAGGACCTGGACGGGCTGTTCAGCGGGTACGACCCGCACACCGCCGCGTACGACGCGTCGAGCTGGACGTACGCGAGCGTCCCGGCGGAGGCCAGGCCGGGTCACCATGCGAAGGAGACCTGCGAGCCCTACCAGCACGGCGCCAAGGGCCCGTTCGTCGAGCACGCCACCGGCCGGATCGCATCCGACCCCACGCTGGAGCACCCGCGCTGCGTGTTCCAGGTGCTCAAGCGGCACTTCTCCCGCTACACCCCCGAGATGGTGGAGCGGATCTGCGGCGTGCCCCAGGAGCTGTTCCTCCAGGTGTGCCGGGCCTGGACGGAGAACTCCGGCCGGGACCGCACCACCGCGCTGGTGTACAGCGTCGGGTGGACCCAGCACTCGGTGGGCGCCCAGTACATCCGGGCCGGGTCGATCGTCCAGCTGCTGCTGGGCAACATCGGCCGCCCGGGCGGCGGGATCTTCGCGCTGCGCGGACACGCCAGCATCCAGGGCTCCACCGACGTGCCCACGCTGTTCAACCTGCTGCCGGGCTACCTGCCGATGCCGAACGTCGCCCACGAGGGCCTGGCCACGTACCTCGACGGCATCCGAGGCCGTGGGCAGAAGGGCTTCTGGGGCAACGCCGACGCCTACACGGTCTCGCTGCTCAAGGAGTACTGGGGCGACGCCGCGACCGCGGAGAACGACTACTGCTTCGACTACCTGCCCCGGATCAACGGTGACCACGGCACCTACCGCACCGTGATGGACATGGTCGACGGCGGGAAGGTCTTCGGCTACTTCCTGCTCGGGCAGAACCCCGCGGTCGGCTCGGCCCACGGCCGGCTGCAGCGCCTGGGCATGGCGAACCTCGACTGGCTGGTCGTCCGCGACCTCACCATGATCGAGAGCGCCACGTTCTGGAAGGACGCGCCCGAGATCGAGACCGGGGAGATCGCCACCGAGCGGTGCCGCACCGAGGTGTTCTTCTTCCCCGCCGCCTCGCACGTGGAGAAGGCCGGCACCTTCACGCAGACGCAGCGGATGCTCCAGTGGCGCGACCAGGCCGTCGAACCCTCCGGGGACCAGCGCTCGGAGCTGTGGTTCTTCCACCGACTGGGCGTGCTGCTGAAGGAGAAGCTGGCCGGCTCGACCGACGAGCGCGACCGCCCCCTGCTGGACCTGGCCTGGGACTACGAGACGGAGGGCGACGAGCCGTCCCCGGCGGACGTGCTGCGCCACATCAACGGCATCGACCTGCGCACCGGCCGCACGGTCGACGGCTACCTCGACCTGAAGGCCGACGGCACCACCGCCTGCGGCTGCTGGATCTACAGCGGCGTCTACGCGAACGAGACCAACCAGTCCCGGCGCCGGACCTCCCGCTTCGAGACGGGCCCGTACGACGCCGAATGGGGCTGGACCTGGCCGCTCAACCGCAGGGTGCTGTACAACCGCGCCTCCGCCGACCCGCAGGGCCGGCCCTGGAGCGAGCGGAAGAAGCTGGTCTGGTGGGACGCGGAGGCGGGTGAGTGGACCGGCCACGACACCCCGGACTTCGAGCGGAACAAGCCGCCGGACTACCGGGCACCGGAGGGCGCGTCGGGCGTCGAGGCGCTCGACGGCGACGACCCGTTCATCATGATGCGCGACGGGAAGGGCTGGCTGTTCGCCCCGGCCGGGCTCGCGGACGGCCCGCTGCCCACGCACTACGAGCCGCACGAGTCGCCGATGCGCAACCTGCTCTACGGCCAGCAGGGCAACCCGGTGCGCAAGGTCTACGGTCGCCCCGACAACCCGTCCAACCCGGCTCCGCCCGAGGCGCATTCCGAGGTGTTCCCGTACGTGTTCACCGCGGCACGGCTGACCGAGCACCACACGGCGGGCGCGATGAGCCGGCAGCTGCCCTACCTGGCGGAGCTCCAGCCGGAGTTGTTCGTGGAGGTCTCGCCGGAGCTGGCGGCCGAGCGCGGGCTGCGCCACCTGGACTGGGCCCATGTGGTCACCAGCAGGACCGCGGTCGACGCGCGCGTGATGGTGACCGACCGGATGGCGCCGCTGCGCGTCGACGGACGGGTCGTCCACCAGGTCTGGATGCCCTACCACTGGGGCCAGACCGGGCTCACCAAGGGCGACGTGGTCAACGACCTGATCGGCGTGGTGGCCGACCCGAACGTGTTCATCCAGGAGAGCAAGGTGCTGACCTGCGACGTCCGGCCCGGGCGGCGCCCGCGGGGGCCCGAACTGCTCGCGTACGTCGAGGACTACCGCCGCCGCGCCGGGATCACGCCGGAGACCGGCACCCGCATAGCGACGGCCGGCGGCCGCGCCGAGCGGGCGCACCTCGAACCGGACCCGCCGGAGGAGCCGTCATGACCCACGACAACAGCTTCCACGGGCCGCTCGCGGACCCCGCCGAGGACGCCGGCCACCGCGACCACCCGCCGCGCATGGGCTTCTTCACCGACACCTCCGTGTGCATCGGCTGCAAGGCGTGCGAGGTGGCCTGCAAGGAGTGGAACGCCATCCCCGAGGACGGCATCGACCTGCTGGGCATGTCGTTCGACAACACCGGCATGCTCGGCGCGAGTTCGTGGCGGCACGTGGCCTTCATCGAGCAGCAGCGCCCGCTCGGCCGCCAGGACGCGGGGCTGGCGGGGCTGCCCGTGGGCCCGTCCTCAACGGAGGCGACGGAGGAGGTGGTGGCCGACGCCCTGGAAGTCGCGAAGCGCGGTGGCGGCGACCTGGGCACGGCCCCGGTGGACCTGGGCTTCCCCTCCTTCGACCTGCCGGGCGCCGGGACGGGCGCGGAGGCCCGTACCGAGTTCCGCTGGCTGATGTCCTCGGACGTGTGCAAGCACTGCACGCACGCCGGCTGCCTGGACGTGTGCCCCACCGGTGCGCTGTTCCGCACCGAGTTCGGCACGGTCGTCGTCCAGCCCGACATCTGCAACGGCTGCGGCTACTGCGTGTCCGGCTGCCCGTACGGCGTCATCGACCGGCGGCCCGACGACGGCCGGGCCTGGAAGTGCACCATGTGCTACGACCGGCTCCGCGACGGCATGGAACCGGCGTGCGCCAAGGCCTGCCCCACCGACTCCATCCAGTACGGCCCCCTTGACGAGCTGCGCGAACGCGCCGACCGGCGCCTGGAGACGCTGCACGAAGCGGGGGTGCCCGAGGCCCAGCTGTACGGACGCGACCCCGGCGACGGGGTCGGCGGGGACGGCGCGTTCTTCCTGCTGCTCGACGACCCGGAGGTGTACGGGTTCCCGCCGGACCCGGTCGTGCCGACCCGCGACCTGGCCTCGATGTGGAAGCACGCGGGCGTGGCGGCGTCGGCGCTGCTCGCGGCCTCGGCCGCGGTGTTCCTCGGCGGGCGGCGGCGGTGAGCGGCGACCGGGCCGTGCGGCGCGGCCGGGGCGGCCGCGACGACGACGGGAGCCGCGAACGCCCCGTGGTTCCGCGGGCCACGTTCCGCTCGTACTACGGGCGTCCGGTGCTCAAGCCGCCGGTGTGGGAGTGGAAGATCCCCGCGTACCTGTTCACCGGCGGGCTGTCGGCCGGCGCCGCGCTGCTCGCGGCGGGCGCGGACCTGACGCGGCGTCCCGGGCTGGCCCGGGCGGGCCGGGTCGGCGGCTTCGGTGCCCTGCTCGCGAGCATGTACCTGCTCGTCGCGGACCTCGGGCGGCCGGAGCGCTTCCACCACATGCTGCGGGTCGCCAAGCCGAGTTCGCCCATGTCGGTGGGCACCTGGATCCTCGTCGCGTACGGGCCGGGCAGCGCCCTGGCGGCCGCGGCCGAGGTGCTGCCCGCGGGCGTGCGCGCCACGCTGCCCGGGAAGCTGCTCCGCGCGGCCGCCCGCCCGGCCGGACTGTCGGCGGCCCTGCTCGCGCCGGGCGTCGCCTCGTACACGGCCGTGCTCCTGTCGCAGACGGCCGTACCGGCGTGGCACGACGCCCGTCGCGAGCTGCCGTTCGTCTTCACCGGCTCGGCGGCGGCGAGCGGCGCGGGCCTGGGCATGCTCCTGGCCCCCGTGGCCGAGGCGGGCCCCGCGCGGCGGCTCGGCGTGGTCGGCGCGGCGGCCGAGGTCGTCGCCTCCCGCCTGATCGACCGGCGCCCGGGCCTGGTGACGGAGGCCTACACCACGGGCCGGCCGCACCGCCTGCGCAAGGCGTCCGAGTACCTCACCCTGGGCGGTGCGCTCACCGCACTGACCCTCGCCCGGCGCAGCCGCGTCTGCGCCGCCGTGGGCGGACTGGCCCTGATGGCGGGCAGCGTGCTGCAGCGCTTCGGCACCTTCGAGGCGGGCGTCACCTCGACGAAGGACCCCGCCTACGTGGTGAAGCCCCAGCGCGAACGCCTCCAGGCACGCGCCGAGGGCGACGACGGTCCCGCCGGGACGTGAGGCGGGCCGCCCTCACCCTGGCGGTGCGATGACCGTGCCGACCTCGCCCGGCGCAGCCGCACTGCGGCTCGACGTGGTCGGTACGGCGGCCGAGATCGCTGCCTCCCGGCCATCGACCCGCGAGCGGGCCCGTGACGGAGACGGACTGCGGACGGCATCCGCGTGCGTCACACTGGGCGGCGCGCTCACCGCACTGGCCCGTGCCCCGGTGCCGCCACCACCGCGGCCCCGGCACCGGTGCGTGTGCGGACGGCGCTGTGCCCGGTGGTGCAGCGCCATGAACGGACGACGCCTCCTCGGGCCGTTCCCGCGCCCGCCTGCGAGCCGGCGCGGTTCGGCCCGGCCGCCGGGCGTGGCACGCCTCCCCTACCGGGGCCCGGGTGCTCAGCCCAGCCGGGAGTCGGCGTAGGCCAGGTTGACGTCGCGCTGGTAGGCCGCGAGGCCAGGCGCGATCGCCTCGTACGCGGTGCGCCACTGCTCGTTGTCGACGCAGGCGCGCCCGATCGCCCGGTACTCGTCGGCGGTGACGGGGCGCATTGCGGTGAGCGCGCGGTACTGGGCGTCGGCCTCGGCCTGGGCGGGTGCCCCGTCGGCCGGGACGCCCGCGGCCATCAGTTCGGCCAGCCGGATCATCTGCGCGGTGCGCTCGCGGTGCCCGGCGTCGATCTCGGCCTCGCTCATGCCGGCGGTCCTGCGGGCGACCGCTTCGGCGTGCTCGGGGAAGTCGCGCAGGCTCTCGCCGTACTGGTCCGGCCGCACGCCTTCGAAGAGGTTGTCGGGGCGGTTGATGGCGTCCATGGGTGTGCCGTCCTTCCTGGACTTCTCCAGTCCGGCGATCGTGCGGGAGACGGTGCGGGCGAGTGCGTCGAGCCGGTCCCGTTCGGCGAGCAGCCGCCGGTGGTGCCCGCGCAACGCGTCCACCTCGTCGACCTGACGGGCGAGGACCCGGCCGATCTCGGGCAGGCCGAGCCCCAGCGTCCGCAGGACGAGGATCTGCTGCAGCCGCAGGAGCTGCGCCTGCCCGTAGTAGCGGTGACCGCCGGCGCCGGTCCTGGCCGGCGGCAGCAGACCCGTCTCGTCGTAGTGCCGCAGGGTCCGGGCGGTCACGCCGGACATCCGGGCGACCTCCGCGATCGGCCACTCCATCACCGCTCCCTCACGACCGCTTCCTCGGGCCGGTCCCTCCGGCCCTCGTCAGGACGGTAGAAGTTGCCGCTGCGGCAACCGCAAGCCCCGGACCACAGCATCCCGCGGCACCGGGCTGCGCGCCGGTGTGGCGGGAGCGCTCCGCGGCCACCGCCGCCGTACCCTTGGCCGCAGCCAGGCCAGAGCGAAGGTGCTGCTGATGGACCGCGACCCGACCTCCACCGCTCCCTCCCCGCCCGCCGACGCGCGCCGCCGGGTGCCACGCACGGACACGCTGCTCGCCGACCCCCGGCTCGCCGCGGCCGCGGAGCGGCTCGGGCGGACCGTGGTCAAGGACGTGGTGGCCGGGGTGCAGGAGCGGGCGCGGTCAGGGGAGGTCCCCGTCGACGAACTCGCCGAGCGGGCCGTCGCGGCGCTCCCGGCGACCGCCGCCGGGCTGCGTCCGGTGCTCAACGCCACCGGCGTGCTGCTGCACACGAACCTCGGTCGTGCCCCGCTGTCGGAGGCGGCCCGCGACGCGGTGCTGGCCGCCTCCGGGACGACGGACGTGGAGCTGGACCTCGCCACCGGCGCGCGCTCCCGCAGGGGGCGTTCGGCGCTGGAGGCGCTGCTGCGGCAGGTACCCGCCGCCGAGGCGGCCCATGTGGTCAACAACGGCGCCGCGGCGCTGGTGCTGGCGGCCACGGCGCTCGCACAGGGCCGGGAGATCGTCGTCAGCCGCGGTGAGCTGGTGGAGATCGGGGACGGCTTCCGGCTGCCCGACCTGCTGGTCTCCACGGGCGCCCGGCTGCGCGAGGTGGGGACGACCAATCGGTCCGCGCCGGAGGACTACGCCGCGGCCGTGGGACCGGACACCGGGTTCGTCCTGAAGGTGCACCCCTCCAACTTCCGCATCACCGGCTTCACGCGGGACGTGCCCGTCGCGGAACTGGCGCGGCTCGGCGTGCCCGTGGTGGCCGACATCGGTTCCGGGCTGCTGGTGCCCGATCCGGTGCTGCCGGACGAACCCGACGCGACGAGCTGGCTGCGCGCGGGGGCCTGTCTGGTCACCGCCAGCGGCGACAAGTTGCTGGGCGGACCGCAGTGCGGCCTCGTGCTGGGCCGCGCCGACCTGGTGCGCAGGCTCGCCCGTCACCCGCTGGCCCGTGCGCTGCGCGTGGACAAGCTGACCCTGGCGGCCCTGGAGGCGACCGTCCGCGGCCCCGCCACCCCGACCCGGACGGCGCTGCACGCCGACCCCGCGCGGCTGCGGGACCGCGCCGGACGCCTCGCCGCCGGGCTGCGCGCCGACGGGTTCGACAGCCACGCGTGCGAGACGCAGGCGGTCGTCGGCGGTGGCGGTGCGCCCGGCGTCACCCTGCCCAGCGCCGCCGTGTCGCTGCCCGCCGCGTACGCGGTCCTGCTGCGACGGGCCGATCCCGCCGTGGTGGCCCGCGTGGAGGAGGGCCGGTGCCTGCTCGATCTGCGGGCGGTGCCGGAGGAGGCGGACGAGGAGCTGGCGGTGGCCGTGCGCCGGGCCGGCATCCTGCCGGGGACGGGGGGCTGACGTGCACGTCGTCGCCACCGCGGGCCACGTCGACCACGGCAAGTCCGCGCTGCTGCGGGCCCTGACCGGGATGGAGCCCGACCGCTGGGCGGAGGAGCGCCGGCGCGGCATGACGCTGGACCTCGGGTTCGTGTGGACGCGGATCCCCGGCGCGGGGGACGTGGCCTTCGTGGACGTGCCCGGCCACGAGCGCCTGGTGGGCAACATGCTGGCCGGTGTCGGCCCGGTTCCCGCGGTGCTCTTCGTGGTCGCCGCCGACCAGGGCTGGCAGCCGCAGTCCGAGGAGCACCTCGCCGTCCTGGACGCCCTCGGCGTGCGGCACGGTGTCCTGGCCGTCTCCCGCTGCGACCTCGCCGATCCCGACGCGGCACGCAAGGAGGCCGTGGCCCGCATCGCGGAGTCCTCGCTCGGCGACGTGGAGTGCGTGGCCGTCAGCCCCGTCACCGGCGCGGGCCTCGACGCACTGCGGGCGACCCTGGTCCGGCTGGCGCGCGGGCTGCCCGCCCCCGATCCGGCGGCGGACGTACGGCTGTGGGTCGACCGCGCGTTCACCGTGCGGGGCCGCGGCACGGTCGTCACCGGCACGCTCGCGGCGGGCACCGTCCGGGTCGGCGACCACCTCCATCTCGCCCGTGACGGAAGGCCGTTGCGCGTGCGGGGCCTGGAGTCCCTGAAGGAGCCGCGGCAGGAGGTGGGCGCCGTCGCCCGGGTGGCGGTGAACGTCACCGGGCCCGCGGCGGGCGACCTGCGGCGCGGGGACGCGCTCCTCACCCCGGACCGCTGGCTGACCACCGACCTCGTCGACGTGCGGCTGCGCGGTGACCCCTCCGGCGACCTGCCCCGCGAGCTCATGCTGCACGCCGGCTCGGCCGCCGTGCCGGTGACGGTCCGTCCGCTCGGTAAGGACAGTGCGCGCCTGCGGCTGGCGACGGCGCTGCCCCTACGGGTCGCCGACACGGCACTGTTGCGTGACCCGGGGCGGCACCGCATCCCCGCGGGGCTCACCGTCCTCGACGTCCGTCCGCCCCGCCTGACCCGCCGCGGCGCGGCGGCGGCGCGGGCCGCCGAACTCCGGTCCTTCGCCGGGGTCGCGGACGGGCCGGCGGAACTGCGCCGCCGTGGCCTGGTCCGGCGCGCGGAACTGCTCGCCATGGGGGTCCCGGCACCGGGCGACCCGGTGGCGGGCGACTGGCTGGCGGACCCGGAGCACTGGGCGGCGCTGCATGAGCGGCTGCGGGAGACGGTCGAGGAGCATGCCGTAGGTCACCCGTTGGAGCCGGGCATGCCCTTGGAGGCAGCCCGCCAGGCGCTCGGCCTGCCGGACCGTTCCCTGGTGGAGGCACTCGCCTCGGCCGTAGCGGGCCTGCGGCACGGCGACGGCAGGCTGTACGGGAGCCACGCGCGCCCGACGCTGCCACCCGCGGCCCAGGCCGCCGTCGAGGCGGTGCGCGCCGATCTGGCACGTACGCCGTTCCGCGCGCCGGAGGCCGAACGGCTGGAGCGGCTCGGGCTGACCCCGAAACTCCTGGCGGCGGCCGAATCGGCGGGCGCGCTGCTGAGGATCGGCGAGGGCATCGTGCTGCTGCCGGGCGCGGACGCGCGGGCGGCGGCCGTACTGGCCGGGCTGGAGCAGCCGTTCACCGCGAGCGAGGCGCGCCGGGCCCTGGACACCACCCGCCGCGTCGTCATCCCCCTGCTGGAGCACCTGGACCGGCAGGGCTGCACCATCCGGCTGGACGGTGCGCTGCGGCGCTGCGCGGGGTCCCCCGACGCGGAGGAGGGGAGCGATGCGCGGTGAGACACGGAGACGGCGGACCGGCCGGCGGAGACGGACGGGAATCGAACCCGCCTGCCCGAGTTGCTCGGACACCTCGGTTTTGAAGACCGGGAGGGCCACCAGGCACCCTGACGTCTCCCTGCCGGGCCGGACGCCCATCGAACCTCCGGCCCCCACCCAAGTCAACGCGCCACACGGCGGAAGGACCACCACAGCCATGACGCAAACCGGCGTCCGGCAGGACAGCGTGCGGCTGACGCAGTACGCCCACGGCGGCGGCTGCGCCTGCAAGATCCCCCCGGGGGAACTGGAGCAGATGGTGGCGGGGCTGACCCCCGGGGGCATGGCGGGCGCCCTCGGGGACGACCTGCTCGTCGGCTTGGACACCGGCGACGACGCCGCCGTCGTCCGGTTGCCCGGCGGATCCGGCGGGCGGGCGGTGGTGACCACCGCCGACTTCTTCACCCCGGTGGTCGACGATCCGTACGACTGGGGGCGGATCGCCGCCGCCAACGCCCTTTCCGACGTCTACGCCATGGGCGGCACCCCGCTGGTGGCCGTCAACCTCCTGTGCTGGCCGCGGGACGTCCTGCCGCTGGAGCTGGCCCGGGAGGTGCTGCGCGGGGGGCTGGACGTCGCGGCCGAGGCGGGCTGCGCCGTGGGCGGCGGCCACAGCGTCGACGACCCGGAACCGAAGTACGGCATGGCCGTCACCGGCACCGCCGACCCGGACCACCTGCTGCGCAACGACGCCGGCCGGCCCGGCGTGCCGCTGTCGCTGACCAAGCCCCTGGGACTGGGCGTCCTCAACAACCGCCACAAGACGACCGGCGAGGTCTTCCCGCAGGCCGTGCGGACCATGACCACGCTCAACCGCGACGCCGCCGAGCAGGCACTGGCGGCGGGCGCGGTGTGCGCGACCGACGTGACCGGCTTCGGGCTCCTGGGCCACCTGTACAAGCTCGCCCGCGCCTCCGGGGTGAGCGCCGTGATCCACGCCTCGGGGGTCCCGTACCTCGACGGCGCCCGGGAAGCCGCGACGGACGGCTACGTCAGCGGCGGCACGCGCCGCAACCTGGACTGGGTCGCCCCGCACACCGACTTCGGCGGCGCCGACGAGGTGACCCGGTTGCTGCTGGCGGACGCCCAGACCTCCGGCGGCCTGCTGGTGGCCGGGGAGGTGCCCGGTGCCCCGGTCATCGGGGAGCTGGTGCCGGCCGGTGAGCACCCGCTCGTCCTCCGCTGATCGTCCGGCCGGCGGCCCGATCTTCCGGAACAGTGGTTGTTACACTGTTTCTCCGGACGACGACTCCATCACCCGCCCGGAGAGAACCGTGACCATCACCCACGCCGACGTACGGGCCGCAGCCGCCCGCATCTCCGGGCACATCCGCCCCGTCACGCTCGCCCCGGTGGACCAGGGGGCGTTCGGCGCCGCCGTACAGGGCGTGCTGGCACTGGAGTTCATGCAGCACACGGGGTCGTTCAAGGCGCGCGGTGCGTTCAACTTCGTCCGCAGCCACGTCGAGCGGGACGCCATGCCCGAGGCCGGCGTGGTCATCGCCTCCGGGGGCAACGCAGGCCTGGCGTGTGCCTGGGCCGCGGCCCGGCACGGCGTCCCCGCCACGGTCTTCGTCCCCGAGACGGCGCCCGCGGTCAAGGTCGGGAAGCTGCGCGACCTTGGCGCGGAGGTGCGCCAAGTCGGCAGCGAGTACGCCGAGGCCCTGGAGGCCTCGCAGAAGTACGCCGCCGAGAGCGGCGCGCTGGAGTCCCACGCCTACGACCATCCGCTCATTGCGGCCGGGGCGGCGACCTTGATGGAGGAGATCGTCGCGGCGCTCCCCGGCCTGGACACGGTGGTCGTCGCGGTCGGGGGCGGCGGACTGTTCGCCGGGGTCGCGGCCTCCGCGCTGGAGCACGGGGTGCGGGTGGTGGCGGTGGAGCCCGAGGGGTCGTGCGCGCTGCACGCGGCCGTCGCGGCCGGCGAGGTGGTGGACGTACCCGTCCACTCCGTCGCGGCGGACTCCCTGGGCGCGCGCCGGGCCTCCCGCACGGCCCTGGAGTGGGCGCTGAAGGACGGCGTGCGCTCCGTCCTCGTCCCCGACGAGGCGATCGTCGCGGCCCGCCGTACGCTGTGGGACCACCGCCGCCTCGCCGTCGAGCACGGCGCCGCGACCGCCCTCGCCGCCCTCACGTGCGGCGCCCACCGGCCCGCCCCCGGCGAGCGCGTCGCCGTCATCGTCTGCGGGGCCAACACCGATCCGTCGGACCTGACGCGCGCCGCCTGACGTCCTGTCCGACAGGGGGTCACGGCACTGGCGCCCTCCGCCCCCCGGGCGGTGGAATGCCGCGGTGACGAACGACATGCACACGACGGACTCCGGCGAGGCCGGGCAAGCCGACGACGGCGTACGAGCCGTCGAGTTCACCTGGCTGCCGGGCAAGGACGACATCGCCGAGCTGCTCGGCGCGCAGAGGTGCCGCCTCGAGCTCTGGCGTGGCCCGCTGTTCTTCGCCGCGGCCATGGTCGCGGTGATCGCCGGACTGCGGGTGTTCCCTCCGATGCGGCCGACATCGCCGGTCTGACCGCCGCCGGCGGCCTGGGAACGCTGACCTGGCTCGTGGCCGGAGTGTTCGACCTGCGGCGCCAACTGCGGAAGGCGACCGCGTACGCCCGGTCCCAGGGCGAATGCACCATCACCGTGGACGACGACGGCATCCGCACCGCCTCCGCCCTCACCGAGTTCAAGGTGCCCTGGACGTCGCTCACCCACTACGTCGAGACGCCGCGGCTCTTCGGCAGCTTGAGCCTGCTGCCGAAGTGGGGCGTGGGCGGCGGACCGGAGGTGGAAGGGCTGCGCACGATCGTGACCCGGCACCTCGGCCCACGGCCGCGTGCCGTCAGCGGTGCCCGGCCGGTAGGTGCTCGGCGCCGGCGGCGTGGATGAGGGCCCGCAGCGCCTCGTAGTAGACCTCGTGGTCGACCAGGGCGGGGAGGACGACGTTCATCGCACCGGTCAGCGTGGGGAAGTCCTCGGGGTCGAGCGCGGCCAGGGCCGTGCGGGCTGAGGCGACGACCTTCTTCTCGTCGCGCTGGTCGCCGAAGGCGACGGCGCCGAGCGTGAGCAGGTAGAGCCGGCGGTAGACGCGGATGGCCGTCCCGGCGTCCATGCCGGCGGCGACGCTGTGGGCCATCTGCGGCTCGACGAGCCGGCCCAGCATCTGCGGGCCCAGCCAGGAACGGCCGGCGCGCAGCGCCACCAGTCCCGGGTGCCGGGTGAGCAGGCGGTACAGGCCGGTGAAGCGGGTTTCCGTCGCGACGGCCCAGTCGCCCTCCAGGGGCACCAGGGCCAGTGACGCGGCGACGTGGTCGGCGCAGGCGCTCAGCAGCCCGTCGAAGTCGCCGCAGCGCCGGAAGACCGTGGCGTGCGAGACGCCGAGGCGCGTGGCGACGGCGCGGAAACTGAGCCCGGCGGGCCCGTCCTCGTCGATGACGGCGAGCGCCGTCTCCGCGACGGCGTCCAGCGTCGGCTGCTCGGCGGCCGCCTGCTTCCTCTTCACACGCCACAGCGTATCGAGCGGTGTGTCAGACGGTGACGACGTCGAAGGGCACCTTGCCGCGCGACTCGCCGTTGACCTGCAGTTCGAGGGAGTGCTCCCCGGGGTGGAAGACCCGGGTGCTGATCGGCTTGAACGAGCGGGTGCCGGTGTGTTCGCTCCGCTCCCCCGGCTGGAGGGTGCGGGTCGTCAGCTTGTAGACCTTGGGCGCCGTGGTGCCGTTGGCCTTGCGGTAGTGCACGACGTAGTCGACGACGAGGCGGAGCGGCGTTTCGCCGTGGTTCTCCAGGGTGAAGGCGAAGCGCAGTTCCCCGCCCACCTCGACGACGGGCCGGGCCACGGAGGGCCCTTCGACGGTCAGGCCCGTGGCGGGCTCGAACCCCAGCAGTGCCAGGGCTCCTTGGTCGCCGCGCTTGACGGCGGTGCGCAGCGCGTGGCGGACGAGCCGGGGCGTGTGGGTGTCGGGGGCCACCGACCACCGCCGGGCCGTCTCCACGGCCAGGTCCACCCGGGCGTGGCTGATGTCGTTGACGTGGTTGGCGACGGACCTGCGGACGTACTCCGAGGGGTCCTTGTAGAGAGCGCCCAGGATCGGCAGGGTCGCCTCGGGCCGGGCGAGGATCGCCGGTACGCGCACCGCCCACGGCAGGCGGGGGCGGGTTCCCTCGCTGGCCAGGCGGCGTACGTGCTCGTCGGGGTGTTCGGTCCACCGGGTGACGACGGCGAGCGCCCGGTCGAGGTCGGCGTTGAGCAGGCGGCGGATGGCGAACTCGGCGGTCAGGCGCGGGGTCAGGTCCGCCAGCAGGTGGAGTCCCTCCTCGAAGGCCGTGCCCTCGGGGGTGCCGGAGGCGAGGGCGGCGACCGCCTCGGTGACCGGCCAGATCATCCAGCCGGTGAAGCGCGGGTCGGGCAGCGCAGCCCGTACGACGGCCTCCAGGGCCGCGGGATCGGTCGGGCCGGAGGCGAGCATCGCGTCCCGGACGAGGTCGCTGCGTTCACGCAGTGCCAGGCCGTCGAGCGCCGGAAGTGCCTCGCGCACCGCGGCGGCCATCGGTGCCTGGCCGGCCGACGCCAGGCAGTCGGCGAGCCCGGCGACGGCGGCGGGGCCGAGCAGTTCGTCCGCGGTGGGCACGGGACCTCTTCCTCCGGTGGGTCAGCTACGGTCGCGGCCCGCGTAGCGGGCGCGCATGAGCTCGCTCGCGGCGGGCCCCGCGGCGTAGACGAAGGCCTCGCTGTCGTCGAGCCGCCGGCCCGTGGCGGCGTCGACCACGACCGGCTCGACCTCCTCGCCGGTCTCCGCGTCGACCAGGATCATGCTGCGCTGCTCCGGCGTCAGGCGGGAGTTGCCCCATGCGGCGAGGGCCACGACGACCGGGCGCAGTGAGCGGCCCAGGTCGGTGAGGAGGTATTCGTAGCGGGTCGGGTGGGTCTGGTACGGCCGCCGTTCCAGCAGCCCGTCCTCGACGAGGGTCTTCAGGCGGGTGGTGAGCATGCTCGACGAGATGCCGAGGTTCTCCTGGAACTGGTCGAAGCGGGTGTACCCGTCGAAGGCGTCGTGCAGGATGAGCAGCGTCCACCACTCGCCGACGTGCCCGACGGTCGTCGACAGCGGGCACTCACGGTCCTCCAGCCGGATGCGGCTCACCATGTCGACCACCTCCGTGCGGTTGGTGCCAGGGTCGGCGTACGCCGTGGCTTTCATGTTAGCAGCAACCCTGGCACCACCCGTCGGGCACGGTTCCGGGGGTCAGGCGCCGATCTCCAGGCGTTCGACGAGGCCGTCGCGCAGGGCGAACCGGTAGCGCAGGTCGACGGTGCCGCCGGGGAAGTTCCCCTCGAGGTGCTGGACGGCGACGTAGTGGTGGGCGTCGGCGCGCTCGGCGCCGGTCAGTTCCGTGGTGTAGGTGTACTCGGTCGCCGCGGTCTCCAGCCATTCCCGGATCGCCGCCGTGCCGTGCCGTGTCGCGCCCTCGTCCGTCACGACCGCGTCGCCGGTGAAGGCCGAAAGGGCGGTGGCGGTGTCGCGCACACGGTGGGCGGCCAGGTAACGGGTGATCACCTCGGGGAGGCCGGTGGTGGGGATGGACTGCGGGCCGGTGGTGTTCATCGTGTCCTCCAGGGGGTCGGGTCAGGGAGTGAGGGCCGGTCAGAGGGTGGGGACGGTGCCGCCGTCGATGACGTGTTCGGCACCGACGATGGCCGACGCGCGGTCGGAGACGAGGAAGGCCACCAGCTCGGCGACCTCCGCGGGTTCGTTGGGCCGGCCGAGGGGGATGCCGCCGAGGGAGTCCATCAGGCGTCCGAGGGCGGCCTCGGCCGAGATGCCCGCCTCGCGGGCGATGCGGTCGACGAGGGCGTCGGCGGCCGCCGTCCGGACGAAGCCCGGCGAGACGGTGTTGACGCGGACGCCGTGCGGGGCGACCTCGTTCGCCAGGCCCTTGCTGTAGGTCGCCAGGGCGGCCTTGGCCGCGGCGTAGGCGAGGGTGCCGTTCCACAACGGCATGCGGCTCTGGATCGAGGTGACATGGACGACGGCGCCCCCACCGGACTCGATCATGCCGGGGAGCAGGCCGCGGTCGAGGCGGACGGCCGCGAGGAGGTTGGTGTTCAGCTCCTTCGCCCAGTCGTCCTCGTCCAGCGCCGCGAAGCCCCCGGCGGGCGCCTCGGAGTGGCCGAGGTTGTTGACGAGGACGTCCACCCCGCCCACCCGGTCGATCACTTCGCGAACGACGGCGGCGGCCCCCTCGGGGGCGGTCAGGTCCGCCGCGACGAAGGTCTTCGGGTCGGCGTCCACCGGCTCGTGGCGGGCCGTCACCAGGACGGTCGCACCGGCCTGGGCCAGCCGGCGGGCGATGGCCGCGCCGACGCCTTTGGTGCCTCCGGTGACCAGGGCACGGCGGCCGGCGAGGGATTCGTTCAGGGCGACGCTCACACTGCACTCCGGGTGACTGCTAGAACAGAAGTTATGGCTTCGACTTTAGCAGCTACTCGGGACGCCGCCACCCCTCCGCCCTCGACCAACCCCACGGCAGGCAGTCCATTGGTATAATGGTCTGACATTAACGTGTTACCCGGAACCGGGAGGGGCCACAGTGGGCAGCGGAACGCTGATCGTGGGCGCGAGTCAGGCCGGTCTCCAATTGGCCGTCTCGCTGCGGCAGTTGGGCGACACCTCAGCCATCACCCTGGTGGGCGAGGAGGAGCACGCCCCCTACCAGCGACCCCCGTTGTCGAAGGAGTTCCTCGCCGGGGAGGTGGGGCCGGAGTCGCTCGCCTTCCGCGCGCCCTCCTTCTACGCCGACGCGGGCATCGACCTCGTGAGCGGCGAGCGCGTCACGGAGGCGTCGCTGGCCACCGGGGACCGTCCGGGATCGGGCACCGCGGTCACCGCGAACGGGCGCACGCTGCGCTTCGCCCGGCTGGCCCTCACCGTGGGGTCGAGCCCGCGCCGGCTGACGGTGCCGGGTTCCGGGCTCGGCGGGATCTGCTACCTGCGCGACCGTGACGACGCGACGGCCCTGCGGTCACGGCTCGGCGCGGCGTCGCGGGTCGTCATCGTCGGCGGGGGCTTCATCGGCCTGGAGGCCGCGGCGGTGGCCCGGGCGCTCGGCAGGGACGTCACCGTCGTCGAGGCGGCCCCGCGGCTCATCCCCCGCGCCGTTGCCCCGGTCGTCTCGGAGTTCTACCGGCAGGCCCATCTGCGCCGCGGCACGCACGTCCTGCTCTCCCACGCGGTGTCCGCGTTCGAGGGGGCCGACGGCAAGGTCGCGGCGGTGCTCCTGGCCGACGGCACCCGCGTGCCGGCCGACCTCGTCCTCGTCGGCGTCGGCGTCGTCCCCCGTACCGAACTCGCCGAGCAGCTGGGCCTGGAGTGCGACAACGGCATCCTGGTCGACGCCCACGCCCGCACCAGCGAACCACTGGTGGCCGCCGCCGGGGACTGCACCGTCCAGCCCCACCCGACGACCGGCGAGGGCAGGGTCCGCCTGGAGTCCGTGCAGAACGCGGTCGCGCAGGCGACCGTGGCCGCCGCCACGCTGCTCGGCAGGCCCCGGGAGACCAGGAGCGTCCCGTGGTTCTGGTCCCACCAAGGCGACCTCAAACTGCAGATCGCCGGGCTCTCCACCGGCTACGACACGTACGTGGTGCGGGGCGAGCCCGGAAGCGAGCGCTTCTCGGTCCTCTACTACCGGCGCGGCCGGCTGCTGGCGGCCGACGCGGTCAACAGCCCGGCCGACTACATGGCGGTGCGCAAGGCGCTCGCGCGGGACGCGACCATCCCCCCGTCCCGGGCCGACGACACCGGGACACCGCTCAAGTCGCTGATCACCGCGCCTCCCGAGGTGCTGAAGTCCGCCTGACGCGTCGCCCGGCCGCCACCCCGGCCGCCGGGAACGCCGTCGCCGCGCTGCGCCGTGCCCTCGACGCCGCCTGGCGCGCCGCGGGCTACCCCGTGGTGCCGAAGGTCACCCGGTAGTCGCACCGGCCCTTGCACGCCATGGTCGCCGCGTCGTCGAAGGCGTACGAGTAGGCGTACGGCGCGGCGTCCTTGAAGACCCGGGTGTAGTCGACGGGCCATTTCGACGGCACGCAGTGCTCGCGGCCCGCCCAGGCACCGCGGCAGCAGTAGGCGTCGCCGCCGAAGGCCGCACAGGGCGGCTTGCAGCCGATCACCTGCCCGCCGGCCTTCGCCCGCATGGCGGCAGGGCAGTCGACCGGCTCGGTGCACGCCCCGCGGTAGCAGCCGTCGGGGCTGACCGGGTCGCGGGTGGTGGTGTGGGAGATGTTGATGTACATGGGCAGGTTGGCGCCGTCGACCATGCTGACGTCGTAGAAGTCCATCCCCGCGTAGGCGTCGAAGCTGAACTCCCCCAGCGTGGTGGGCGGGTTGGGCCCGGTGCACACCGATGTGCAGTCCCCGGTACGGCAGGGCCCCGCGGCCGTGGAGTCGCATCCCGTCCGGCCCCAGATGCGGCCGCCCCAGCCGTCCGGCACCGTGAGCGAGGTGCCCTGCCCGGGGGCGAGCCGGCGTCCCCGCGGATAGGCCGGCGAGTCGGTGACGACCGCCCAGACGGTTTCCTGCGTGTGGTTGACCACGGTGATCAGCCGCGCGCCGGGCGGGGCGCCGGCGGCGGACGTCCGTCGCGTCCCGGGGGTCTTCGTGGCGGTGGCGGCCGTAGGGCCGGGCGTTCCCGAAGGACGGGCGCTCGGTGAGGGGAGCGTGGCCGAAGGCGAGGGCGACACGGACGGAGGCGTCCCGCGGGAGGGGGCGGCGGACGTGCCGTGGGCCGTCGTCGCTGCGCGCCCGCCTTCGGCCGTCGCCCCGCCGGGCCGGAACGGTGACAGCGTGCCCCCGGCGATCAGCGCCGTGACCGTGATCCCGGCGGCCGCCGCGAGCACCGCGACGGCCGCCCACCGTCCGCGCCCCGTCCTGGATCCGGTTCCGTGCCGGCTGTGTCGTGCCATTCTTGTGCCTTCCTCGTCCTCGCCTGGTGCGTACGCACGTATCGGGGACCGCCGGGGCCACTGGCGGACAACACAAATCCGCTGACAGACCCTGCGGGATTTGTGTTGTCCGGGAGCGCGCGGCCCGTCTCCTGTAGGTGGAGGCATCGCGGTCGCCGGGCGGCCGCGCGGTCGTGGACAGCGAGAGCAAGTAGGGAAGAGTGGGGCCACATGCGCAAGACGCACCGGAGCGGACCCGGCGCCGGGGTGGTGGTGGCGGCACGCTCGGGCGACCGGCAGGCCCTCGACCGGCTGGTGGCGGAGTGCCTGCCGCTGGTCTACAACATCGTCGGACGGGCGCTGGACGGCCATGCCGACGTCGACGACGTCGTACAGGAGACGCTGTTGCGCATGGTGCGGGGGCTGTCGGAGCTGCGGGACCCGGCGGCGTTCCGGTCCTGGCTGGTGGCGATCACGATCCGGCAGGTCCGCGACCGTGAGCGGGACCGTGCCGCGGCCCGGCACCGCAGCGCCGGCCTGGAGGACGCCGAGCGCATACCGGACCCGGCGCTGGACTTCGCGGGGCTGACGATCCTGCGCCTCGGGCTCACCGAGCAGCGCCGTGAGGTCGCCGAGGCCACCCGGTGGCTGGACGAGGACGATCGGGAACTGCTGTCGCTGTGGTGGCTGGAGGAGACCGGGGAGCTGGACCGGGCCGACCTCGCCGCCGCGCTGGGCCTGTCGGACCGGCACGCGGCGGTACGGGTGCAGCGCATGAAGAAGCAGATGGAGGCCTCCCGCGTGGTCGTCCGGGCGCTGTCCGCGGCGCCCGGCTGCGGCGAGTTGCGGGCGACGGCCGCCACCTGGGACGGCGTGCCGAGCCCGCTGTGGCGCAAGCGGTTCGCCCGGCACATCCGCGGGTGCGGTGGCTGCGGCGGGATGGAGGAGGGGCTGCTCCCCATGGACCGGCTGCTCAGTGGGCTGCCGCTGCTCGCGGTGCCGTCGGCGCTGGACCCGGGGTGGGTGGTCGCCGCGGTGACCGGGCAGGCCGGGACCGGGCCGGCACCCGTGCCCCGTCCGGCCGCGCGCGGCGCCCACCGGGCCACCGGCCGGGCCGCGTCGCGCGGGCTGCGGACCCCCGTCCTCGGCGGGGCGGCGGTCGCGGCGGTGGTGGCCGCGGCGCTGGTCGCCACCCGGCTCCTGACCGGTCCGTCGCCGGCGCCGCAGGCGGACGCGCTCCCGGCGGCCTCCCCCACGGCCGCCACGGCGACGGCCTCGCCCCGCTCCCCCAGCCCGTCGCCCTCGCCGAGCCCCTCCAAGAAGCCCACGAAGAAGGCCCCGTCACCCAAGACGACCCGGCAGGCACCCGTGGTGCGGGTCGCCTCGTCCGGCAAGAAGGGCGTCGGTGTGTGGACCTTCCCAGGCGTGGGCAAGGCCCTCGCCTCGTCCGGTGCGAGCTGGTACTACACCTGGTCCACGGGCCACCAGGACGTCGCCTCGCCGCCGTCGGGCCGCTTCGTTCCCATGATCTGGGGGCCCGCCTCCGTCACCGCGGACTCCCTGGCCCAGGCGAAGGCGCAGGGCCCGTACCTGCTCGGCTTCAACGAGCCCGACATGGCCCAGCAGTCGAACATGTCGGTGGAGCAGGCCCTGACCCAGTGGCCGCGGCTGATGGACGCCGGCCGGATCCTCGGCAGCCCGGCCGTCGCCACGAACGGCGCCACCCCCGGCGGCTGGCTCGACCGCTTCATGTCGGGCGCCGCGGCCAAGGGCTACCGCGTCGACTTCGTCACCCTGCACTGGTACGGCGGCGACTTCCGCACCGCGGAGGCCGTGTCTCAGCTGACGTCCTATCTGGAGGCGGTCCACCAGCGCTATCACAAGCCGATCTGGCTGACCGAGTACGCCCTGATCGACTTCTCCCACGGAACCCGTTTCCCCACCCCGGACCAGCAGGCCGCCTTCGTCACCGCCTCCACCAAGGCCCTGGAGACGCTCCCGTACATACAGCGCTACGCCTGGTTCGGCCTCGGCGCGGACCCGGCCAAACCCAGCAGCGGCCTGTTCACCGACGGCACCCACACGACCCCCGCGGGCCGGGCCTTCCAGGCGGCCGGCTGATCCGCCAGACGTGATGGGCCGCGCCGGCGACCGGGGGGGGTGGGTGGTCGCGGCGCGGCCGTACTGCTCGGCTTCCCGGGTGAGGCCGGTTCATGCAGCCGGTTCCGGAAGAGGGAACCCCTGCCCGGGCGGGCGGCGTTGGAGGAACCGGAGGGCTGCGACATGAGGACACGTCAAAAGGATCGCGACGTTCCGGGGCCGGGCGCGGCGTGGAACGAGGTCGTGCCGGGGCTGTGGATGGGCGGCCACTACTGGACCGACGCCAGGGGCGAGCTGCAACCGGCCGTGGCGGGCTGCGAGTTCGACCTCGTCGTCAGCCTCTTCACGCGCTCCGGGCACGGCCCGGCACCCGGCGTGGAGCACCTCGTGGCCGAGATCCCGGACGGGCCGCTCACCTCGGGGCAGATCGAGGCGGTGCAGCGGCTCGCCCGCACGGTCGCCTGGGCCGTGCGGGGCGGACGCCGCACACTGGTGCGCTGCCACTCCGGTTACAACCGTTCCGGGCTGGTCGTGGCGCAGGCGCTCGTGGACGGGGGCCACGAGGTGACCGGCGCCGTCGCGCTGGTCCGGGAGCGGCGCTCGCCCTGTGCGCTCAACAACGGGACCTTCGTGGAGTACCTCACCACGGGCCTGGACGTGGCGCGCCTGCTCACGGACCTGGACCCCACCCTCAGATGACCGCAGCCTCCAGCGACTCCGGGGCGAAGAGCTCCTCCGGGGTCCAGCGGCGGCCGGAGAGGCCCTGCTCGTGGTGGTAGCGCAGGAAGGTGGCGAGGGTGTCGCGGTTGGCGCCGAGCCCGTACGACCAGTAGTCGCGGCCCAGCAGGTCTCTGGCCTCCTCCAGCTGCGGGGTGAGCCAGGGCAGCATGAAGCGCAGCGCCGAGGTGTCGTAGAGGGTGGCGTACGCGGCGTCCTTGGCGGCGAGCAGCGCCTTGTACAGGGACTGGGCGACCCAGGGCTGACGGTCGTACACGTCGCGGCGGACGACGACCACGTGCATGATCGGGAAGATCCCCGTGGCCGCGTGGTACTCCTTCTCGGCGGCGACGACGTCGGGGAACACCCGGCGCACCCGGGGGTCGCCGGCGGTGAAGGGACCGGGGACGCGGGGGGTGCACAGGGCGTCGATCTCTCCGGAGGAGAGGAGCTCGGAGAGGGTACGGCCCTCGGGGACGCGCTCGACCCGCACCGTGCCGGGGAGGTCGACCGAGGCCTTCTCGACGCGGCCGGGGGTCTCCTGGCCGCCCGTGACGTAGGTGACCGAGTCGAAGGGGACGCCGTGCCGGTCGGCGAGGATGCCGCGCATCCACACGCAGGCGGTGAGCTGGAACTCGGGGGTGCCGACACGCTTGCCGCGCAGGTCCTCGGGGCCGGTGATGCCGGAGTCGGCGTGGCAGTACAGCGCGCCGTGCCGGAACATGCGGGAGGTGAAGACCGGCAGGGCCACGAAGGGCGAGGGCTCGGTGCCGTCGCCGAGGGACAGGACGTACGAGGAGAGCGACATCTCGGCGACCTCGAACTCACGGTGCCGCATCATCCGGAAGAAGGTCTCCTCCACGGGCAGCCGCAGGTAGGTCAGGTCGATGCCGTCGGGGCGGATCGTGCCCTCCTCCAGGGCGCGGGTGTGGTCGTAGTCGCCGCAGGCGAAGGTGAGGTGCAGTCGGGTCATGGTGCGGGCTACCTGCCTTCCGCTGTGAGCCGGGCGTCCAGGCGCGGGTAGACGCGCCGGGCGTTGTCCTCGTAGACCTTGCGCAGTTGCCCCTCGGTGAGGCCGGCCCGGTCGACGTACTGCTTGGTGTCGTCCCAGGCGATGCCGGTGGCGGGGTCGACGCCGCGGACGGCGCCGAGCATCTCCGAGGCGAACAGGATGTTGCCGGTGTCGACGACCCGGTGGAGCAGGTCGATGCCGGGCTGGTGGTAGACGCAGGTGTCGAACCAGACGTTCTTCATGACGTGTTCGGCGGGGTCGGGGCGGCCGAGCCGGACGGCCAGGCCCCGGTAGCGGCCCCAGTGGTAGGGGACGGCGCCGCCGCCGTGCGGGACGACGAAGCGCAGCGCGGGGAAGCGGGCGAAGAGTTCGCCCTCCACGAACTGCATGAAGGCGGAGGTGTCGGCGTTGAGGTAGTGCGCGCCGAGGGCGTGGAAGGCGGGGTTGCAGGAGGCCGACACGTGGATCATCGCGGGGACGTCCAGTTCGGTCATGACCTCGTAGAGGGGGTACCAGTACGGGTCGGTGAGCGGCGGTGCGGTCCAGTGGCCGCCCGAGGGGTCGGGGTTGAGGTTGCAGCCGACGAACCCGAGGCCGGTGACGCAGCGCCGCAGTTCGGCGACGGCGTCGTCGAGCGGGCCGCCGGGGGTCTGGGGCAGCTGGCACACCCCGGCGAAGTGCCGGGGGAAAAGGGTGGTGACGCGGTGGACGAGGTCGTTGTTCGCGCGGGCCCAGTCGCGGGCGGTCGCGCGGTCGGGGACGTGGTGCTCCATCCCCGAGGCCTTCGGGGACAGGAGCATGAGGTCGGCGCCGCGTTCGCGGAGCAGCTTGAGCTGGTGGTCCTCGATGCTCTCCCGGACGGCGTCGTCGCTGATGGCGGTGGGCGCCGGGGCGGGGAGGGCGGGATCACGGAGCCTGGCGAGCTGGGCGTCGCGGTAGGCCTGATGCTGTGGCGGGGCGGTGGTGTAGTGGCCGTGGACGTCAATGATCACCGGTGGCCTCCTGGTCGGCGTCGGCGTCGGCATAGGTCAGGCCCTTACGGGCGAGGCGGTCGCGCATGGCGTTGACGTCGAGCCCGAGTTCGCCGTTCGCGTAGCGCTCCCGGGTGCCCGCCTCCTTCTCCTCGCGCGCGCGGGAGGCCGCCAGCACGTCGGCGGCGCGCAGCCGGGGGACGACGACCACGCCGTCGTCGTCGGCGACGATCACGTCGCCCGGGGCGACGTGCTGCCCGGCGCACACCACGGGGAGGTTGACGTCGCCGAGGGTCTCCTTGACGGTGCCGAAGGCGCTGATGTGCCGTGCCCAGACGGGGAAGCCCATCCGCTGCAGGTCGGCGACGTCGCGGCAGCCGGCGTCGATGACGACGCCGCGCACCCCGCGGGCGGCGACGGAGGTGGCGAGCAGGTCCCCGAAGTACCCCGCTTCCGAGGGGGAGGTGGGGGCGACGACGAGGACGTCGCCGTCGCGGCACTGCTCGACCGCGACGTGGATCATCCAGTTGTCGCCCGGCGGGACGGCGACGGTGACGGCGGTGCCGGCGATGTGCGCGCCCGGCCAGACGGGGCGCAGCGCCGGGGAGAGCAGCCCGGTGCGGCCCTGGGCCTCGTGGACGGTGGCGACGCCGTACGCGGCGAGGGCGTCGACGGTGGCGCGGTCGGCGCGGCGGGGGTTGCGGACGACGACGCTCATGCCGCCGCCCACGGCAGCAGGGAGACGTGCACGGCGTCCTCGCCCGTCTCCCCGCCGACGGTCCTGATGGCGCGGTCGGCCTCGGCGAGCGGGAAGCTGTGGGTGCTCAGCTTCTCCAGGGGGAAGCGTCCGGACGCGAGTTGTTCGAGGGCGAGTTCGCAGGAGCGGTAGCTGTGGCCGCGGGCGCTCTTGAGGCTGATGGACTTCTCGGTGAGCTTCTTCATGGGGAAGTCGGGGAAGGCGGCGAGTTCACCCTGGACGACCATGACGCCCTCGCGGCGCTTGAGCGCGTCGATGCCGAGGAGGACGGGTGCGGTGCCGGCGCCCGCGGTGCAGTCCAGGACGACGTCGACGCCGCGGCCGCCGGTGATCTCCAGTACGCGGGTGAGGGCGTCCTCCCGCTGGACGTCGACGACGTGGTCGGCGCCGAGTTCGCGGGCGAGGGAGAGCCGCGCAGCGTCGCGGGTGGTGCCGGTGACGACGACGGTGGCGGCGCCGGCCTGCTTGCAGGCGACGACCTGGGACAGGCCCTGCTGCCCGGGCCCCTGGATGAGGACGGTGGAGGCGTAGCCGACGCCCGCGGTGACCAGGGCCCATTCGATGCCGTTGGACAACGGCGTGACCAGTCCGGCGAGTTCGGCGGAGACCCCGTCGGGGACGCGGTGCGTCACGGCGTTCCAGGGCAGGTAGAGGTACTGGGCGAAGCCGCCCCACAGGTGGTAGGGGTGGTCGGCCGAGGTGTAGCCGTAGCGGCGGGCGTCGGGGTTGGTGCGCCAGTCGGTGGCCTCGCAGTGCCGGTACTCGCCGCGGTGGCACCATTCGCAGCGGAAGCAGCCGACGTAGTGCTCGGCGAAGACGCGGTCGCCCTCGCGCAGGCCCTTGCGCTCGGTGAAGGTGCGGCCGGCCCGCGCGATGACGCCGACGTTCTCGTGACCCATGATCACGGGATCGGCGAAGGGCGGCTTGCGGTACATCTTCACGTCGGTGCCGCAGATGCCCGCGACCTCGACCTTCAACAGGGCTCCGTCGTCAGGGACGTCGGGCATCGCGAACTCTCGCAGCTCGGTCGTGCCCGGGCCCGTCCTGACCGCCGCCAGCACCTTTTCGGCCATGGCCTCTCCTCGTGTAGGGGCTGTTCGCGAGGCACCTTAGTCTATGGCCTTATGGTCTGACCATGGTACCTTTCCCTGTGTCAGGAAGCGTCAGAAGGGCGGACGGCATGGACGGCACGGCGCGGCTCAGGACGGTCACGCGCACGCAGGGCAACAACGAGGCGCTCAAGACCGGCGCCGTCACCCCGCACGGCTTCCGCTTCGACTTCGAGGAGGTGCCCGTCCTCGTCGACGCCTTCCGGCGCATGGTCCGCGGGCTGGAGTTCGACGTCAGCGAGATGGCGCTCACCACCTACCTCGTGGCGAAGGCGCACGGCGCCCGGTTCACGGCCGTCCCCGCCTTCCTCGTCCGCGGTTTCCACCACGGCGCGATCCACCACGACCCCGCTTCGGACGTCCACGGACCCAAGGACCTGGAGGGCCGCCGGGTCGGCGTGAGCCGCGGCTACACGGTCACCACGGGCGTGTGGGCGCGGGCCGTCCTGCGGGACGAGTACGGGGTCGACCTCAGCCGGGTGACCTGGGTGCTCTCCGGTGACGAGCACGTCGCCGACTACCGGCCGCCGGCCAACGTCGTCCCGATGGAACCGGGACGCTCCCTGGAGCAGATGCTGCTCGCCGGCGAACTCGCCGCCGTCATCGGGCCGCCCCCCAAGTCGCCCGCCCTGGCGCCGCTGATCCCCGACGCGCAGGAGGCGGGCTTCACGGCCCTGCGCGAACGCGGGCTCTACCCGGTCAACCACCTCGTCGTCGTCAAGGACGAACTCCTCGCCGCCCGGCCCGAACTGGGTGCCGAGGTCTTCGACGCCTTCGCGCGCGCCAAGTCTCGCTACGTCGAGGGGCTGCGGGACGGCACCCGCGGTTCGGGCACGGCGACGGACGGCATGTACCGCCGGGTCATGGAGACCACCGGCGCCGACCCGCTGCCGTACGGCATCGAGCCCAACAGGGCGGTGCTGGAGGAACTGCTGCGGCACGCGGTGGACCAGCGCATCCTCGACCGCGCGGTGCCGCTCGACGGCCTGTTCGCCGAGACCACCCGCGACCTGACCGCCTGACGTCCCCCGAAGGAGGAGACACGGTGCGCATCGCCATCGCCGGGGACCACAACGGGGTCGCCCTCAAGGCCCGGCTGACCGCCTGGCTCACCGCCCGCGGCCACACCGTCGACGACCGCGGCAGCCACAGCGCCGACACCGTCGACTACCCGCCGCTGTGCGCGGACGTCTGCGACCGGGTCGTCGCCGGCGCCGCCGACCGCGGCATCGTCCTGGGCGGCAGCGGCCTGGGCGAGACCGTCGCCTGCAACAAGATGCCCGGCATCCGGGCGGGCCTGTGCCACGACGTGTGGAGCACCCGCATCTCACGGGGGAACAACGACTCCAACGTGCTGGTGCTGGCGGCGATGGTGCTCACCGCCGACCTGGCCGAGGAGATCGTGGCGGCCTGGCTGGAGACCCCGTTCAAGGGCGGCGTGCACCAGCGCCGCGTCGAGCAGATCGCCGCCCTGGAACGGCGCCCCTCCCCCACCGCGCCGGGGTCCCCGGGGGCCTGACCGTTCGCAGGCCCCCCGACAGCTGCGGCGCCGCACACGGTCAGTCGGGGGACGGGCCCGAGGTGCCGTGCAGGTTGCGCAGTACCCGCCGTGCCAGGTCGCCCTCGGACCCGAACGGTGGTGCCACCACCGGAAGGAGGGTGAGCGGAACGGCGTCGTTGATCACGTGATCGGCCAGCGCCCGAAGCTGTTCGCGCTGCCGCCCGAGCAGCGTCGGCTGAGCGGTCGCGTGACCGGACGGAGGCAGCAACGTCCTTGCCCACGTCGCCGGCCCGGCCAGCACAGTCGCGTCCCGCAGGAGCTCCTCAGCGGATTCGAGTTCGCCGACGGCGGCGAGCAACGAACGGGCCACGGGCGCCAGGGCGTTCTCGACGTTGCGCAGCACCGGTTTGGTGAGCATCGCCCTGCAGAATTCACGCAACTGCCGCACCTGCCGCGGCTCAAGCTCACGAGCCAGGGAGAGCGCGCGCAGCCGGACCCACGCACCGCCGAGACGATGCACCTCAGGCTCGCCCACCCACGCTGTGGCGAGCTGCTCGGTGTGCAGGCTGGCCGCCGCACGTCGGCCGATCTGGTGCAGGTACAGCACGACCACCGGATCCCAGTCCCGGTCCCGGCCGGCGAGCGCGTCCATCACGAGCGCCCCGGCCAGCAGGGGGGCGGCATCCATCTCCTCGTCACCGATCAGGTTGAAGACGGCCCGGCCGTGGGCGGCCATCCAACGAGCGGTCACCTCACGGAGCTGCCGCACGTCCACCTCGGCTCCGTCGACCATGTCCCCGGCAAGGCGCACCACGGCCTCGGCCGGCGCGTCGCCGGTGGCTCCGCCCATACCCTCGCGGTACCAGCGGCGGTACTCGTCGAACCGGCCGAGGGCGGCACCGGGGCTGCCGTCCTCGACGATCGCCTGGTGCGCCACCGTCAGCCAACGAGGGAGATCGAGGGTGACTCGCCGGCTGTTCGCGTCCACCGTCGTCACCGACGGCTGGCCCCCTCGGTCGACGGTGTCGACTTCGGTCAGACGGGAGGTCCCCGGCGTCAATTCCGGGTCGGTGGACACGTAGGACATCAGGATCGGAGGCATCTCGAGTCTGGCGATGTACCGCCACGTGCCGTCCCCGGCAGGCCGTGGACGTCCCTCGCCCAGCACGAGCCGGAGGGACTGGCCCAACTGCAAGCGCCTGAGCTGGTGGGAGACGGCCGGGCGGGTGTTGACGGACAGGCTGCCGTCGGGGCGCAGCCGCGCCGTCAACCGGTTGGCGCGTGCCAGGTTGGCCAGCAGGTCCCCGGCCGCGACGTCCCGTACCCACGAGGCCTGCTCGGCCCCCAGCCAGTGCAGCTTGGAGGTGGCCACGTCCCGGCACACCACGCCGACGGCTGCCCCGTCGACCGCCACCTCGGCCTCCGGAACGACGACCACGTCCTGGGGTCCCGCGTCCCCGGCCGCCTCGGCCAGTCCCGGCTGCCGCACACCTCGCTCGTCCACCCGCCACCAGAGGACGAGGGGGCGGCTGCGCGTCGCTCCGTCCAAGGCCGCGGCCACCTGCCCGGCGAACGTCGTGGGGACGCCGAGGACCGCCTCTTCGAGGGAGACCGAGTACACCGCCGCGCCGGACCGGAGCAGCAGTTGCCGACCCGACGCGGCGAGCAGTTCCGTTCGCACCTGCCGGGCACGCGGCCAGAACCCCGACGGCTGCCGTTCCCGCGAGACGGTCACCACGGGCCGGTCGATGCCGACACTGTGCACGGTGACGGGGAGTTGCCCGTCGAAGGCCTCGAGCAGGTTCCGTCTGCCGGAATCATGCGCGAGTCGCCGGTGCAGCCAGTCGTACCCCGGCCAGTTGCGGTCCCCCCGGGGCGCGACCCGCACCTCCACATCGGGCAGTCCGGCCACGGTCATCCGGTCGTGCTCGTCCGCCATGAGCAGCACGGTGTCACCGGGCCGGACCGATCCGGCCGAGTACGGCTCCACGTCGTTGCGGGCGTCGAGCCATACTGCCTCGACACCCTGCAGCGCGGTCAGTGCGGTCCTGTCGAGCGGGTAGACCAGTCTCCCCTGCCCGTCCGCGAGGTGGAGCGCACCGCCTCCACGGTCGGTACCTCTCACCGGCAGCAGGACCCGGGCGTCACGGTCGTCACGGGGCAGCGCTCCGGTCATCGCGGGCCGCCAGGATGTGAGCACCAAGGACTCCTGACTCGCCTCCCAGCCGTGGGCGTCCTGTGAGGAATCGGCCTGGGACAGACCGATCTGGTCCCCGGGGGCGAAGGCCTGCCAGTCCAGCCCGATGAGGGCGGTACGGCCTTCCGCTGTGACGAGCGCACCGCGGATCTCCACCAGGCGCCCCGGCCCGAGCTCGACCCAGACACCCCCGCCGTCGGCGGACGCGCCGGCCACGGTCAGGGGGCGCTCGCGAGCGGGTCCGTCCAGAAGTTCGCCGGCGGGGAAGCCGAAGGCGGCGAGACGGTCCGGCCCGTACCGCAGCGTCCAGCCGGCGTCGTCGTCAAAGGCGGCGCCGTCGAACATCAGGCTGCCGGGGTCGACTTCGTACGGTCCGACGATCCGATCCCCGCGGGCGTGCCCTGTGTACCGGTCATGGTGCTGCCACCGGAGCGCGGCGCACGCTCTGGCGATGCTACCCGCCGTGGTGTAGCGGAATGACATCCGGGCCCACGGCACGGGGAGGGTGTCGCGCTCCCCCCGCGGCTCTCCGGGCAGAACGCGAGGTCGCACCTCCGCGGGCCGGTCGGCGTCGCGCCGCACCAGGCGGGCGACACGCGCCTCGTTCCGGGAAGCCAGTCGGAGCTCGACCGAGCCGTCGCGCGATTCCCTCAGCCAGCAGATCTTGGGATGGGGAGCGGCAAGGACCTCGGCTCCGGCACCGTTCACCGGCGACGCCTGCACATCGGGCAGGCCGGACACCACGAACCCGGACCCCATGTCGCGACGGCGCTCCGGTGAGTTCCGTCGCAGCAGGTCCGACTTGGGGAAGGCAACCGCGGCGCGGCCCTTCGCTCCGACGTAGGACTGGTCGGCCGGCAGCGCGGTCGTCAGGACCACCCGTCGTGCGTCGTCGAGTACGAGGCGGACCACCGAGCCGTGTCGGGCTTCCTCCGCGCCGACCACACCGGCCGTACCGTAGAGGACACCCGGCGCGATCTCCAGACGCCCCGCACCACGGGTGGCGACCCTGCCGAACACCGCGTAGCAGGAGCCACCACGACTCGCGAGATAGCTGACAAGGGTCTCGGGCCGCCGCGCCGGGCCGTCCTTGATCGAGCCGTGACGCACGCCCTTCCGGTTGGGGGCGGTGAGCCGCACGAGCATCACGACCTCCGCCTTCTCCACGTCCAGCCCCCGGGCGAGCAGTCTGGCCAGGGTGCTCTCGCGGAAGGAGAACTCCCGCCGGTTCACGCGGACGGAGAGGTCTTCGGTGTTGAGGGCGTCAGGAATGCCGAAGATCACGGTGAGCTCGTTGCTGGTCCGCTCGATCTGCCGGGCCGTCAGGAAGACGCGGTCCTTGTCCCTGAGTCCGGCTCCGTCCGCTCGGACGGCCTGGAACATCCGTTCCCGGCCACCGGTGGAGATCGCCGTCTCGTTGTCGAACCTGGCCAGGATCCGGCGCCGTACCAGACCCGTCTCGCCGCTCTGCCGCAACTGCTCGAACACCAGTTTCCGGCTGTCGTCGTCGAGGGTCGCGGGGAACGGGACCCATTCCGCGCTGCGGAACGGGTCGTCGCCGCGACGCCGACCCGCCTGCGCCCTCATCACCCGCAAGGTCCCCGCGGCAACGCCGACCTCGACGTCGAGCAGATGCAGATACTGCTGGCGCCGCTCGTCGACGATCTGCGTGACGTACCTGGGGCGGATGTCACGCCAGGCGATGACCATGACGGGGTCGCCGCCGTCGTCGGCCGCCACGAAGCTCGCGGCCTCGATGCGGTCACCGTGGAACAGCGGCGGCAGTCCGCGGCGGTCCGGGGAGCCCGCGACGCTCAGCCTGTCCGCCGGTACAGCGACCGTCCACCCGTATCCCCACTCGAAGACGTGGGCGTCCAACTGGGCCGTCGGAGGGGACACGTAGTGGAGGGCATCGGCAAAGGGCCGGCTCACGTCGCCCGCGGTGACCTCCTGATGCATCAGGCGCATGAACTCGGGCAGGGTCTTCGGGGTGGCCGTGGCATACGACGCGGCGTATCCGTCCCCGTGCGGCACGAGCCTCACCCGGACACCCAGCGTGCGGTAGGGCACCCCGGCGACCGCGGGCTCCTCGCCCGGCAGCAGGGGAAGCCGGGCGGAGAGCTTGCCGTCGGGCCCCGGGGGCCTGAGGCCGCCCGTGATGTCGACGTGCGCCTTGGCAAGACTCGCCGTCACGTGATCGTGCCCCGCCGCGAGGAATCGCTGCCATCGCCCGGCGTGGTCGACCTGCTGTACGCGGCGGGGGGCCGAAGCCGAGCGTGCACGGAGGGAGAAGGTGCGGCGCGCGCGGACCAGGTCCCCCCGGCCAGAGCGCGACGGGGTGAGATCCAGCCGGACACCCACGACCTGGGCGTCACCGACGTCCTCACGGAACGACGAGCCGCCGAACAGCACCACCGAGTCCTTGCGGGCGCGCACCGCCACGGTGCGCATCGTGATGGCCCGGCGGTCGAGCAGTGTGACGTCGGCGGTGGTCAGGTCCAGCCGGCGGACGGCGTCTCCGCCGGCGGCGGGGCGGCGCACCAGCACGGGTCGTGTCGGGTGCTGGTAAAGATCGGAGCCTCCGTCGGAACCGACGAAGACCTCGGGTCCGTCGACATCCGCACCGGTCCGCACCTCGAACAGGGCGCGTACGGTGATCTCCCTCGGAGAGAACCGGAAGGTCCACTGCGCACCGTCACGCGTGCCGACGAACGTCTGGCCCACCAACTGGGCGATCGTCGCGCCCAGGTGCTGCTGGGGGAGCTCGACGTAGTGGACCTGGTCGCCGAAGCGGCACCACGTGCCGTAGACCGTGTCCCCGCCCTGTCCCGGCGCGGAGGCGCGCGCGACGACCACCCCTTCCGCCACGTCGGCCAACGAGACCTGCCGCCGGACCTCCGCCGTGTCCGCGCCGTCCGTGTGGACGCGCGTGGCGAGCTCCTCGACCGTCATTGCCGAGCCCGGCGGCCGCGGCACCGGCACCCTGTACACCCGGACCACGTCGGCGGCCCGGCCGCTGACCATGCCGCCGGCCGACCTCCCCACCGCATCCGGGTTCAGCAAGGTCAGCGAGTCGGTCTCCAGCCGCACGGCGACCCCGGTCGACGTGGTCGCCCATACCAGCGCGTGCTCGAGACTGTGCGAGAAGATCCGCCGGAGCGTCACCCGGGCGCCGACGGGCACGTCGCACACCTCCTCGAACCGCTCCACCGTCGGGAAGTGCCGGTCCTTCACCCCGCTGACGGGTACCAGCGTGACCGTGACCTCGGCCAAGCGAGCCTGTCGCTCGCTCCACGGGGCGGTGATCACGTAGGCGCGCTGCGAGCCGCCCTCCGCTCCGCGCGCCACGACCGCGGGGGGAAAGCCCTCGGGAGGATCGACCTCGATTCTGTATCCGCGCTCGCTCTTGGTGGCGACGGTGAATTCGTGCTCGTTGCCGCTGAACAGGCGTAGCCACCGCACGTTCCGGCTGTCGTCGGCGGTGACCCGCAGACGCGGCCCCCCGGTGGCAGCCCGGTTCACTTGCAGGATGACCCCTCCCGGCTGCCCGTCGAGCAGTGCGGCGACGGCCTCGGGGTCCTCCCAGTCGGCGTCGGTGAGGCGGTAGAGGAAGCCCGGCCGGGTGACGAACAGATCGCCACCCGCGTGGACCAGCCGTGCTCCTTCGGGAGAGTCGAGTTCCTTGACGATCAGTTCGCTGAGCGAGCGCTCGACCGGCACCCAGTGCCGGAGTTCACCGTCCCACCGGACGGGAACGGTCATCGGCCCCCCACCCTGCCCGCCGAACGCCCGTGACAGATCGGGATCCCAGCGTCGGCGAACCGAGTCGGCGACCGCACCGTCACCGTTCGGATACACCGCACCGCTGACACCGTCCACCTCGACCCGTAGCCACGGACGTGTCATCCGTACCGTGGCCGTGCGCACTTCACCGGGCTCGGGCTCGGACCACGGCAAGCGCCGGACGGAGACCACGGCGGCCGGCCCCCCGCGGATCTCCGCGGCCACGACGTCACCGGTCCGCAGTCCGAGACCCTCAGGAGCCCCGCCGTACGGCAACGGGGTGCCGAGCCCGGCGTTCAGCCAGACACGGGTGTCCTCGATCTCCGTCACGACGGCGAAGACCGTGCGCGCCGACTTCGTGATCTCCTGCAGCATCTGCTGCCGGTACCGCTCGCTGGGGAACAGGTCGTGAATCCGGCCCGTACGCCCCGGGCTCCGCACCGTCGCCGGACTCACCACGTCGAGCAGATAGGAGATCTCCTCCGCTCGGAAGCGGTCCGTGGCCGTTGCGGCCACGATCAGTTCCGGTACACCCTCGCCCCGTCGGTGACGCCGATCCGTCAGCGGCACGCGTGTTCCGCTCAGAAGCGGTCGCAGCTGTGTGCGGGCCCACAACGCGTGCGCGCGCTCCAGCACGGGCACGCGCTCCGACTCCTGATGCGCCGATGCCGCGATGCCGTCCAGGTACCGCCGTATGGCCTGCTCCCGGTTGACGGCCGCATGCCTCCCCCGGCGGACTTCCGAGACGCCCCACAACGTCAGCCGCTGCCCCCGGTACTGTCTCTGGCGGTAGATCGTTTCCAGGGCACGCAGACGCAGGCGGTCGGTGGCCTCCCGCGCCAGGCCGACGGAGCCGGCGAGCTGCTCCAGCAGCATCTCGATGTGACGGGGCGTGGACGAGCCGAATTCCATGATCGCATCGACCGTCGCGCCGTGCACCGAGGACAGGAGTCTCTCGTAGTCGACACCGCCGCCCGGTACGGCAGGTGCGAGCAATCGGATCATGATGGCCCGTACGTCGAGCGACAGTTCCTCACGGCGCTGCACGGCGTGGATGCGGTCGAGCCAGTCCTCGATCCATTCGCGGTACTCGTCCGAGGTCACGGCTTGGTGATCCTGCAGGAGTGCCACCAACCGCAGCGCTCGCATCGTGATCGGCGCGCTGTCGACGCGCGCCCAGCCCTCGAGGTCGGGGGTGGACTCACGCCACACCTGAAGGGGATACCGGGGCGACAGCAGCAACCGCTCGGCACGCACAGTGTTGACGGTGACGGCCTCGGGATCGTCTCCGGCCCGTCGCAGCCGCGGCTCGTACAACTTCCGCAGTCCATCCCGCTGGCCGTACCAGTCCAGGTCGAGCTGCGGCCACCGACTGCCCACCGGGTCCGGCCAGTCGGCCGGGTATATCTCCTTCAGCAACTGCGCCGTCGGCATCAGGTCCGGCGTCCACCGCCCTCGGGTCAGCGACACCGAACGGGTCCGCACCGGCTCCTCGGAAGTGCCCGGCTGTTGCCGTGCTCGCTCCTTCTCGAACTTCCCGCGACGCCGCGACTCCTGCTGCTTGAGGGCACGAAACTGCGTCAAAAGCAGACTGAGCCGGTCCAGCCCCGCCATCAGCACGCGCAGCGCCAGGGGCGGGTCGCCCAGGAACCAGCGCCCGGGCCCCTCTTCCGGGCGGATGGCGCTGGACTCCACCCAGGCACGGCGGATCCACATCGTGCAGATGGCGCCGACGGCTTGACGCGCCAGTCGTGCGGACTGCTCGTTGTCCTCGAGGTCGGCTGACGCGTCGTCCTCCAGCATACGGGCCGCGAAGTCGGCGAATCGTCGGGGATCGACCCGGGGATCGTGGCCGGCCCCGGTCTCCTGGAGAACCCGGTGCACATGCCAGACGAGGGAGGCGAGCGCCGGACCGAGGGGGTGGTCGCCGGTGTACTCGCCGAGCTCCAGGTCGGTGAGGAGCGTCGCCTGGTCACGGAGAACGTCGACGGTGTGGAGCACCAGGGCGGTCAGGTGATCGTGCTCCTGCTCCTCCCTGGCCTCGGGCAGTGCGGCAAGCAGGGACACCGACAGGGATGCGGCCGCGAGCAGGCGCACGAGGGGTTCCGAGGGCCCTGAAGACCCGAAGCGGAACGCAGGTCCGTTCCTGCGCATGTGGTCCCAGCCGTCGTGCCACCGGTCGACCCACGGCGAGCAGACGGTCGAGCCGGCCCGTTCGCCGGTCTCCTCAACCGGCGCCTCGTCGACCACGACACGGCTGCCCGGCGCCCGGCTCAGTTGGTGGAGCAGCGAGAGGTGTTCCGTCGCACGGGTCGTCATCCTGCCGACGTGCACCGTCACCGTCTCTCCCGGTGTCCGTCGCGGCGTCCGCCACCAGCGTGCCAGACGTGCCGCGGCCCCCACCGGGTCCACCTCGGCGGCGAGCGACCACAGCACCGACTGCCACAGCACCGCTCCCATCGCGTCCCAGGCTCCATTGGTGTGCCCGGTCAGCAGGGCGTAGAACTCAGCGCACGCCGACGTGTCATGACGCCTGGCGCGGGCCCACAGTGCCAGATCGTCCCCGGTGACCGCCTCCACTTCCAGTTCGGCGACCGACGGCGGGTCCTCCGTGTCGGGATGACCGAACCAGAGGCGGGCGAGCGCGTCCAACAGGTCCGGCTGCAGGTGCGGTGCGCCCCTGCCGTCGAGCCACAGATTGCGCCAGACCTCGTCGCGTGCTTGAGGGTCGGCTCGGCCGGATGCCTCGACCGCTGCCAGCAGCGCCAGACGGCCGTACTCACCCCGCAGCGCGGCCGCGGCAACCGGGTCCGCGTTCTCCCCGAGCCAGTCCTGTGCCGCCGACGTGGGGCGACGGCGGGTCAGTTCGGCGAGCGCGATCACCGTGACGGTGGGCACGATGTGGTCGTTCAGGTCGTGGTAGGGCGGGCTGGGATCGGGGCCCAGCGCCCCCCTCGGCTCGTCGGCGAGGGGCTTCGTGATGTCCTTCAGCAGTACACGGCGCGCTCCCTCGGCATCCTGGATCACCGCCCCGAGAACCGTGCCCAGGTGGGCGGCGAGCGGATGATCCGTCGTGGCGAGCACTGCCTCGCACAGCTCGCCGATGCGCCGTCCCAGCTCGGCGTCGCCGTACCCCGACTGGGTCCTGCCGTCCTCGACGCGGTCGGCGGCCCGTTCCCTGCGCTCCACAGCGACCTCGGCCCCCTCGGGGCCCGGAGCTCCGTCGGCGGTTGCCGCCGTGCGGTCGGCCAACCGCCCGTGGGCGGTCAGCAGCGGACGCAGCGCGTAGAGCTGCAGCCAGGAGGGTGACGACTTGAGCGCCTCCGCCGCGTCCAAGAGGTCGGCCCGCTCCGCGTCGGTGCGGCGAAGGACACCCAGCGTGTCGAGGAATGCATGGGTGTCGGCCGGCGACAGACGCATCGCCGTACAGAAGTACCAGTCCGCGAGCAGGCTCATCCCATCGCTTCCTTTCCTGGCAGCGGAGGCCACATCGCCATCCGCATCTGGTGCGTCAATTCGGCGAGGTCCGGGTCCGTCTCGCTCCGGTCGACGGTGAACCCGGCCACACGGCGCGACTCCACGCTCAGGGCAGCGAGAGTCCTCACGGCGGACTCCGTCAGGGGCCTGCGTCCCAGCATCGCCCACCAGGCCTGTGACGCCTGGGGCGCTGCGGTTCCACCGTTGAGCAGGTGGTACTGCTCCGCCCTGACGGCCGCGACGACGGTTCCGGCCGAGGCGTGGGAAAGGAACTCGGCCGCCGGGCGGTCCGACGCCAGGTAGTCGGCCAGTTCCTGGACTGACCGGCAGCGTCCGTTGGCAGCCGCCTCCCGCCATGCGCCGGCTTCGCCGGCTCCCGTGCGCAGCAGGCCGAGCAGAACGGACTCGACGATTCGGCGGTCCCGGAACAGGCGAGGCACCCGCGACGGCGGGTCCACCTCGGGCACGGACTCCAGCCAGATCGTGACGTGGTCGTCGATCCCGGCCACCGCGGAGAGCGAGGCCCACCGTGTGGGACCGGATCGGTGCGCCGCGTGCCGGCGGAGGAGAGCGGGAAAGTAGCGCGGAGCGAAGTCTCGGACGAGGCCCAGCGCATGGGCCTCACGTTCCGGCGGCCCCCAGGCCGCGCTGCGGTTCAGCATCTCCACGACCGCACCGGCCACCGCCATCGGATCCGTCTGCGGTGGCAAGGGTTCACCGTCGTACGGGCACGGGGGCGCGGCCAGGGTGCGCATCTGCATCTCCGCGGCGACGGTCGCCATCAACCGGTGCCCGTCGGGCTCCGCTGTTCCGTGCGCAGCCGCACCAGACGACTCGTCAGGGGGCTCACCAGGACGTATCAAGGTCAGAACCTCCACCCGCTCGCCGGCTCGCCCGGCGCGGAGTTCACGGCCGATGTGCGTGGCGGCGGCGATCGCGTCGACGGCCTGCTCCGCCTCCACCAGCACGACGACGGACGCGTCAGGGGCAGCCGCGCGTATCTGGGCCCGGACCTCCCGGACCGACCTGGCGCCCGTCATCCCTCGTGGGTGGACGCCGACGGGCCATGGCACCACGAAGCCGGTCGCCGCCGAGGTGGCGGGCAGGTCGCGCAGTGCGGTCTCGGCGTCCATCGCGCGCCACGATCGTTCAGGAAAGTCCGTGGCGGGACCGCTGCCACGCCGGACCGGCCCTTCCTCGACCGCCGACAGCGCCGCCGCGAGCGCGGTACCCGGGCGAGCCGCCACCACATTGGTGGCGGGACCGCGTTCCAGGCACAACAGCGCGCCGAGGTCGGCGAGGTGGGCATCGTCCACCGGGCACGGACCGCCGCCGGGGATCCAGTCCACCGGCAGCCGGTAGGCGCGCAGCCCGGGCAGCGCGGGAGCGGGTGCCGGCCGCGGCTGCGTCCGTGGGACGGTCGCGTCGGGCAGGGCTGCGGGATCGATGCCCAGCACGTCGCTCAGACGCCTGCCGTCGGCGTCCTGCGCGTCTTTCAGGGCAAGGTCGAGGCGTGCTCCGGTCAACCGGGCCAGACCCTCTTTGAAGTTGTGCTCGGTGACGATCCCGATGATGCGGTCCGCAGCCCACACCGCGGCTCCGGACATCGCCTCCCAGGGCGAACCGTCCGAGGAATGGGCCGGAGCCCCGCTCAGCGTGATCTCGAGCGTCCCGCTGCGTCGGTTCGACAACGGCGCGACACGGCCGAACGCCTGGTGCAGGTCACGGAATCTTTTGTTGTCCTCGTCCTTGCGCAGCTTCCACTTCGGGAAGCCCGCGGTGTGCACCTCGATCTCCTCGTGACCGGCCCCCAGGCGAGCGAAACCCGCCGGGACGGGAACGGTTGGACGTTCATGGTCGAGAGTCAGCAAGGCGAGATCGCGCGTGTTGTCCAACCACTCGACGGTGCTGAGCGACTTCCACTGTTCGGGCTGATCCGCGTCAAAGCGAACCGCGACCATTTCCGCGTCCGCGACGACATGCGCCGCCGTCAACACACGCGAGCGTGAGATCTGGTAACCCGACCCACGTCTTTCCCCGCCGGAAAGCACAACGATGATCTCCGCGACCTGGCCGACGTGAAACGTACTCACCGGTCACCGCCGAGCCACGGACTATTTCTCGTCGTCGACCGCCGCACCGCCGATGAGGGCCGGATCGTCCGGTGCCGCCGCGAAGACGGGGAGCAGGGTCAACCGCATGGTCTGTGTGGACACGTTCTTCCGCTGCGAGCCGACTCCGGCGTCGAATACCCAGAACTTGACCTTCACATTGGGGTCGCGAACCTTCTCCACCCCGACCGTCAGTTCGAGTTCCACCTTCTCGGCCTTGAACCTGAGGTCCTTGTGCTCTCCGCCCCAGGCCGCCCGAGTGAGCTCCGACCGCAGCTTCCAGATCACATCTGCCAACTCGACCGCGTCGTCCACCGATCCCCCATGCTGTTGCGCCCCGTCCATGCTGACCAGAAACTGACGTCAATTCAAGGGTCCGTACAGCGGTATCCGTTGGCGAATGCCAGAAGATGGTCAGGTCCCGGCATCATAGCCCTCTTCGGGATGCCATTCGGCGGTATCCGCTGATTGCCCGCGGGAGAAGGATGGTGGCTACAACCCTCCCGGGGAGTGTTCGGCGGAGGGCCGATGAGCACCTCTCACCGCTCACCCGCTGCCGCACCGTCCGCACCCCGGCTCAGGTGGCGCGGTGCGAGGTCCGGCGCGTTACTGGAAGGTATGCACGCGACGACCGGCACTCCCTCCCCCCGGCGCGACGGCGCGCCCGACCGAGGCGCGGTGATCCCGTGACGGGCCGCAACGGTTTCGGACCCGTGCACGGGGTGCTGTGCGGGGCGGCCGCGGGCGCGGCGGGCACGACGGCGCTCAACACCGTGGGCTACCTGGACATGCTGCTGCGCGGCCGCGCCGCCAGCTCCGCCCCGGCGACCACCGTCGAACGGCTCTCCGAGACCACGCACGTACCGATCCCCGGCGACGACGCCGCCCGCCGCAACCGCATCTCCTCGCTGGGCGCCCTCACGGGCATCGCGGCCGGGGCGGGCATGGGCGCGACGCTCGGGCTGGCCGTGGGCTGCGGCTGGCGCCCGGCCACGGCCGTGCTGACGGCGACGGCGACCGTGGGAGCGCTGATCGGCACCAACGGCCCGATGACCGTGCTGCGCGTGACGGATCCGCGCACCTGGTCGCGGTCGGACTGGATCTCCGACCTCGTGCCGCACGTGGCGTACGCCCTGGTCACCACGGCCGTCCTCACGGGGCTCCGGGCGGGACGCGTACGAACCGGCCGATGAGCGCCAGCAGCGCCGTGAGCGCGGCGCCGGGCCGGCGCACCGAGGAGTAGGCGACCCCCAGCGACCACTCGAGGGGCCCGCCCGCGACGGGGCGCACGCACACGCCCGGGTCGTCCGCGGCGACCGCGAAGGACGGCATGATGGCCACGCCGAGGCCCTGCCGGACGTAGTCGGCGGTCATGGTGATGTCGGTGACCTCGATGACCACGAACCGCTCCAGGCCTGCGGCGGCGAACGCCCGGTCGACGACCAGGCGGTTCCCGAAGCCCACGGGCGAGTCGATGAAGGGCTCCCCCACCAGGTCGGCGAGGTCCACCGCGGATCCGGCTCCGGCCGGATGGCCGGCGGGCAGGACCGCCGTGAGCGGCACCGTGGCCAGCGACCGGACGGTCAGCCCGGCCGGCGGCCTGCCGGGCAGCGAGACGAACGCGACGTCCAGCTCACCGTCGACGAGGCCCTGGACGAGACCCGCGGTACCGCCGATCGACGCGCTGAGACGGATGCCGACCCGGGGATGGTCGGCGTGGAAGCGGCCGAAGAGCCCCGGCAGGTCGACGAGGGCGATGGAGGTCATCGTGCCGACCCGTACGGTGCCGCGCAGCCCACCGGCGACCTGGCCGACGGCGTCCCGGGCCGCCTGCGCGGCGGCCAGCGTCGCCCGTGCCTCAGGGAGCAAGGCCTCCCCGGCGGCGGTGAGGGCGACCTGCTTGGAGGTGCGCTCGAACAGCGGCGCCCCCAGCTCGCGCTCCAGCGCCCGGACGGCCGCCGACACCCCGGACTGCACCACGTGCAGCCGGCGGGCGGCGCGCGTGAAGTTCAGCTCCTCGGCGACGGCGAGGAAGTACTCGAGGTGACGGAGCTCCATGGCTGACCATCCATCAGATTGCTCGATGCGAGCACGGATCATCGTTGGACGCGATGGTACCTCCCGACGCACTCTTTGAGCGTTCAATCATTTCGTCAGCTCAGGAGAAGATGTGTCCCCCCAGACGGCCACCGCACGGCGCGTCGGCAGGCCCGCCTCCCGCGTCGGCGTCACCGCCCGCCCTCCCGTCCGTTCCGACCGCCGGCGCCCGCTCGGGCACGGCTCCGGCTTCTGGGTCATCGCCTTCGCCTTCCTCGTGGCGATGGCCTTCACCGCCGTCCCGGCCCCGCTGTGGGCGCTCTACCAGGCCCGTGAGGGCTTCTCCACCTTCATGGTCACGGTCGCCTTCGCCGCCTACGCGGTCGGGGTCGTCGTGAGCCTCTTCCTCGCCGGGCACGTCTCCGACTGGTTCGGCCGGCGCCGCGTCCTGCTGCCCGCCGTGATCGTCGAGGCCCTCTCGGCGGTGATGTTCCTGACGTCCACGTCGCTCGGGGTCGTGATCGCCGCCCGCGTCGTCTCCGGGCTGGGCGTCGGGATGATCACCGCCACGGCCACCGCGCACCTGGCGGAGCTGCACACCACCGCGCGGCCGCATGCGGGACGGGGCCGCTCCGACCTGATCTCCACCACCGCCAACATGGGCGGCTTCGCCGTGGGCCCGCTGGTGTCCGGACTGCTCGCCCAGTACGCGGGGGCGCCGCTGCGCACCCCGTACCTGGTCTTCCTCGGGCTGCTGCTGCTCGCCTCCGCGGGTGTGGCGCTCGTACCGGAGACCGTGGAACGGGCCGAGGAGCGCCCCGCCTACCGGCCGCAGCGCGTCACGGTCCCCCCGGCGGCGCGCCCGGCGTTCTTCGCCGCCTGCGGGGCGACCCTGGCGGCCTTCGCGGTGCTGGGCCTGTTCACCTCGGTGGGGCCCTCGTTCGTCGCCGGTACGCTGCACCACCCGTCGCGCGCGCTGGCCGGCCTGGTGCCGTTCCTGGACTTCGGTTGCGCGGCCGGCGCGCAGGCGCTGCTGCTGCGGGTCAGCGCCCGGCGTCAGCTGGCGACCGGCCTCACCTCGATGGTGGCCGGACTGGCCGCGGTGACCGCGGCCGTGTGGCTGCCGAGCTTCGGCCTGTTCCTGGCCGGCGGCATGGCCGCCGGTGCCGGTGCCGGTGTGCTCTTCAAGGGCACCGTGTCCACGGTCGTCTCCCTGGCGGAGCCGCGGCGCCGTGGCGAGGCCCTCGCGGGCCTGTTCCTGGCCGCGTACATCGGCCTGGCGGTGCCCGTCCTCGGGCTCGGCGTGGGCACGCTGTACGTCTCGCAGCGGCTGGCGCTCCTCGGTTTCGCCGCCGCGCTGATCGCGATCTGCGCGATCGTCAGCCGCCGCCTCCTGCGCCGCTGAGAACGGCCGGGCGGCCGGGCGGGCCCCCACGGAGATACGGGAGCCCGCCCGGCCGGTGCCCGGCACCACGCCAATGACGCCGCGACGGCCGTCAGCCGCCGTCCGCGCCGCCCAGGAACCCCAGCACCCGGTCCGCCGCGGTCACCGCCGTCTGCTCCGCGACCGGGACCTCCCAGAACTCCGAGCGCGTCAGGCACTCCTGGAGGTAGCGGGCCGCCGAGGGCGCGTGGGAGTCGTCCTGGCCGGGGACGACCAGGGCCGGGACGTCGAGCAGGAGCAGGTCCTCGGGTTCGGGGCCGGGGACCGTGTCGCGGTCGAAGAGCAGCCGGGCCGACCCGGCGACGGTCACCCGGTACCGCTCGGGGTCGGTGCGGGCGTAGGCGTCGGCGAACTCCGCGTCGCCGCGGATGACATGGGCCCACGGCCCGACGCGGGGGTCGGCGGTGAAACCGGCACCGGTGGTCCTGGCGAGGTCGACGACCCCGCCGAGCCCGTGCTCCGCGGCGTACGCGAGGTGCCGCTCGAAGCGGGCGTGCTGCTTCATGCGGTACCTCACCCCGCCCGCCGGGGAGTACAGCACCATGCCCAGCACCCGTTCCGGGTGGGCCACCGCGAGCGCGGCCGCGGTCGAGCAGCCGACGCAGCCGCCCATCAGGTGGGCCCGTGCGATGCCGAGGTGGTCGAGGAGACCGCGGCCCTGGGCGGCGTAGGCCGCCCAGGACAGGCGCTCGACCCGGCCGCCGGAGCGCCCGGACTCGCGCCGGTCGAAGGTGATGCAGGTGTACCGCTCGGTGAGCCGGTCGAGCAGCCGCAGCCTCCGGTACACCCCGACCGTCCGCCAGCCCTCCAGGCTGGAGTCGAAGCCGCCTGGCGAGAACATCAGCAGCGGCGGCCCCGAGCCGGCCGTCTCGTAGCGCGTGGGGATCCCGTCGATGACGGCGGTGGGCATGCGCGGTGGTCCTCTCGGTGGTGCGGCTCAGCCGGCGGGCGGGACGGCGGGCGGCACGCGCACTCCACCGGGGATCTGCCGGGCCGCGCGGACGTCCGCCGCGTACGCGGTGATCGCGTCGAGCGTGACGGCGGCGACGTTGGCGTACGACTCGGGCGGGTCGTCGATGGCGTCCGCGGAGTAACCGATGGCCGCGTGGGCCATCCGCATCCGGCCGTCGAGCCAGGGGCCGCCGCCGAATCCGCCGACGACCGGGACCGAGACGGCGGCGGCGACGGCCGCGCCGACGACGGGGCCGGAGTTGGTGAAGTTGAGCAGCGCGGCGCCGGCGTCCTCCAGCCGTCTGGCCTCGGCGACGAGGGCGTCGGTCATCTCCTCCGGCACCTGGTCGGCGGCCGAGGGGACCGCCCGGTACGCGACCCCGTAGCGCAGCGCGGTCTGGGGCGTGATGCCGAACTGGGCGAACACCGGGATGCCGGCGCGGGTGACGGCCGCCACCGCCTCCAGGAAGTCCGGGGCGCCGTCGAGTTTGACCATGTCGACGCCCGCCTCCTTCACGAAGCGGATCGCCGCCCGTACGGCGCTGCCGGTGCCCTCCTGGAGCGGGCCGAAGGGGAAGTCGGCGCTGAGCAGGGCCCTGCTGACGCCGCGCCGGACGGCCTTGGTGACGACGAGCATCTCGTCCATCGTGATCTCGAGGGGGTTGGCGTGCCCCCACAGGTTGACCCCGACCGTGTCGCCGACGGAGACCAGGTCGACCCCGGCCCGGTCCACGATGCGCGCCATCTGGTGGTCCCAGGCGACGACGCCGACGATCTTGCGGCCCTCCTCCTTCATGCGCCGCAGATCGCGCAGGCTGGTCTTGCCGGGCATGCCACGTCCTCCTAGACCCTGAGTGCGGTGAGCAGTTCGAAGACGTCGCCCTCGTCGGCGGAGAGCAGCAGCACCCGCGCGTAGGGGCGCAGCGCCGCGACGGCGTCGTCGGCCTCGAAGCCGTCGCCGAGGACGACGCCCGCGGTGGTGATGCCGTGCTGCCAGCAGAACCGGCCGATGGTGGCGGCCGTGGCCCGGCCGCCGTCCTCGGTGGCGAGGACGACGACGACGTCGCTGCCGTCCAGGACCGCGGGCAGCGTCGCGGGCGTGCCGTCGAGGGCGTGCAGCAGGGGGTCGTCGGTCCCGGCGGGGCGGGGGCCGCCGCCGGTGTAGAACCGGGCGTGGGCCCAGGGGTGTTCGGCCAGCCTCCGGGCGACGGCGGTCGCCCGGCCGTCCAGCCCGATGACGCGGGCGGCGCGGGCCGGCGCGATGGGCACGCGGATCCTGAACCGGGACTCGCCGGCGGAGGCCGCCCGCGCGCTCTCGCTCGGGTACACGGTGGGCGCCGCCACGTCAGACCGATGCCTGGGGGACGCCGGGGGTGACCTTGACCGCGTCGCGGCAGGAGTCGAGGAAGGACTCGGCCTGCGGCAGGACCACCGCCGCCGAGCGGACCCGCTGGTGCTCGGGGTCCACGCCGGGCGGTGTCACCCCCTGGTCCCGCAGGGCGAGCGCGGCCTTGCGGAGCTTCTGACGGGCCTTGATGATCCCGCTGTCGGCGGGGACGAGCCGCTCGCGGGTGCGGTCGACGACCGGGCCCATGCTCTCCTGGAGCGAAGCGTCCTGCATGGCGATGCCGGCCACGCCGGAGTAGGTGTCGCCGCGGCGCTGGGCCTCACGGTCGATCAGGTAGTCGTTGTCCATGTTGGCGACGGGCCGGTAGGTGCCGGGGATGTTCTTGCTGTGGACCCCGTGGCCGTCGGCCATCGCCTGCCGCTCGGTGTCGGTGAGCGCGCGGACGGGGTGGTAGTCGAAGGAGTAGGTCCAGCAGTTCTCGTCGTCGATCGGCACCCAGAAGTGGCCGTGCACGGGGTGGTCGCCGCGGGGCGGCACCATCGTGAAGGCCGGCATCACCCAGGGCGTGATGCGCCAGTAGTAGGTGCCCTCCTCGGCGTTGCGGCGGGCACCGACGAAGAGTCCCCCTTCGCTGTCGGCGACCTCGAAGAAGGGCTTGGTGTCCTTCATGTTGTACTCGTTGCCCTTGGCGCCCCTGAACAGCGGGTCGGTCTTCAGCCCGCCGGAGTGCAGGAACGTCACGTGGCTGGAGTCGATGCCGCCCTCGAAGGCCTGCAGCCAGTTGCACTGCTGCCAGCGCTTGGAGGTGTAGGTCTGCTCGGCCGGCACGTGGCACCACTCGAATGCGGGCAGCGGCGGCTGGGTGGCCTTGTCGCCCATGTACGTCCACAGCACGTCGCCGATCCTGACCAGCGGGTACGCGGTGAGCTGGACGTTCTGGCAGAAGCTGCTGTTGTCGGCCTCGGAGGGGACCTCCACGCACTGGCCGGTGACGTCGTACTTCCAGCCGTGGTACGGGCAGCGCAGCCCGGAGCCCTCGTTCCGGCCGAACCAGAGGGAGGCGCCGCGGTGCGCGCAGAACTCGTCGATCAGGCCGTAGCGTCCCTCGCTGTCGCGGAAGGCGACCATGCGTTCCGACAGCAGTTTCACGCGCACCGGCGGGCAGTCGTCCCCGGGGAGCTCCTCGGCGAGCAGTGCGGGGATCCAGTACTGCCGGAACAGCTCGCCCATGGGCGTGCCGGGGCCGGTCTGCGTGAGGAGCTCGTTGATGTCTTTTCTGAGCACGGCCGTTTCCCTTTCGGAACTGACCGCCGGGCGGCGGCGGATCGGTGGGTGAGCGTGCGGTGCGGCGGCGCCGGCAGCGCCCGCCGGGCGGTCAGGGCTGCTGCGGGGGGATGTCGACGGTCAGTCCGCCGAGTTCCTGCGTGACGCGGATCTGGCAGGCCAGGCGGCTGGTGTCGCGCCGCTCCTCGACGGCGAGGTCGAGGAGGTCGTCCTCCATCTCGCCGGGCGGGCCGACCAGGGCCGCGAACTCCTCGCGGACCCACACGTGGCAGGTCGCGCAGGACTGGTTGCCGCCGCATTCCGCGACGATCCCGGGGACACCGTTCCTGACCGCGGCCGACATGACCGAGTCACCGACCGCCGCGTCGACGGTGTGTTCGGGACCGTCACTGCCGACGAAGATCACCTTGGGCACGGTCCCTCTTTCTCTCGTGGTGGGACATTGCCGAAGCGATGGACAGGCCGAAAGGCCATGGCCATCGGTTCATGGTCTGTCCATTAGACCAGATGCCGCGAGAACGAAACAAGGGACCGTCGCGCGGGCCACAATCGGCGCCATGCGAACACTGGTCCTGCTCCGCCACGGCGAGAGCGAATGGAACGCGGAGAACCGGTTCAGCGGCTGGGTCGACGTCGGCCTGACGGCGCGCGGGGAGGAACAGGCCCGGCACGGCGGCCGGTTGCTCCGCGAGGCGGGACTGCTCCCGGACGCGCTGCACACCTCGGTGCTGACCCGCGCGGTGCGCACCGGCGCGCTCACCACGGCGGCGGCCGGCCACCCCGGCGTACCGGCGACGCACCACTGGCGGCTGAACGAACGTCACTACGGCGCGCTCCAGGGACGCGCCAAGCACGAGACGCTGCGCCGCTACGGCGAGGAGCGCTTCCGGCACTGGCGCCGCTCGTACGACGGCACCCCGCCGCCGATCGCGCCGGGCGACCCGTGGGACACCTGCGACGATCCCCGCTACGCGCACCTGCCACCCGGCCTGCTGCCGCGCACCGAGTCGCTGGCGGACGTCACGGAACGCCTGCTGCCGCATTGGCACGACGTGGTCGTGCCCGATCTCCGCGCCGGGCGTACGGTCTTGATCGTCGCCCACAGCAACTCCCTGCGGGCGCTGGTCGCACACCTGGACCGACTCGGCCGCGAGGAGGTGAAGGAACTGAACATCCCGACCGGGAACCCGCTGGTCTACGGCCTGGACGAGGCCCTCCGACCCGTCGTGCGCGGGGGTCGCTACCTCGCTCCGGGCGCCGCCGCGGCCGCCGCGGAGGTGGCCGGGCAGGGGCGCGAACCCAGTGCGACACAGCGTTGACGGGCCCTCACCGTGGACTTATGGTTCTACCAATCTGCCACCCACTCAGCCCACTCAGTGATGTGAGAGCCGAACCACGAAGGGCCGACGCATGGCCAAGGACGCGATCGTCAACGAGAAACTGGCGGCCAAGTTCGCCACGGAGAAGGAATCCCCCTACACCCGCTGGGTCGCCGCCGAAGGGCTGGACATCATCGCCGCCCACTACGTGCCCGACCTGCGCACGGTCGAGCTGAAGCCGTGGGAACGGCGCGGCGGGCGCGGCGTGTTCATCAACCACGAGGCCACCCGGACCTCGAACGACTGCTACGTGTGCGAGATCCCGGCGGGCGGGAGGCTGGCGCCCCAGCGGCAGCTGTTCGAGGAGATGATCCTCGTCCTCGACGGACAGGGCTCGACACGGGTCTGGAACGACGCCGGCGCCGAGGTCACCTTCGAGTGGCAGGCCGGGTCGATCTTCGCCATCCCGCTCAACGCCCACCACCAGCACTTCAACGGCTCCGGCCGGAAGACCGCGCGCTTCGTCTCCTCCACGAACCTGCCGCCGGTGATCAACCTCTACGGGGACGCCGACTTCGTCTTCCACACCCCCAGGGACTTCACCGACCGCTTCGCGGGCGAGCCGGACTACTTCTCCCCCAAGGGCGAGCAGAAGGGACTGCTGCTGGACACCAACTTCGTCGCGGACGCGGTCAACCTGCCGCTGGTCGAGGCGAAGGAGCGCGGTGCGGGCGGCGGTCACATCCGCTTCGCGATGGCCAAGGGCTCGATGAACAGCCACATATCGCAGTTCCCGACCGCCACCTACAAGAAGGGCCACCGGCACGGCCCGGGCGCCCACGTGATCATCCTGTCCGGCGAGGGCTACAGCCTGATGTGGCCCGAGGGCGAGGAGCCGCGGCGCTACGAGTGGGGCCCCGGCTCGCTGATCGTGCCCCCCAACATGTGGTTCCACCAGCACTTCAACACCGGTCCGGAACCGGCCCGCTACCTGGCCTTCAAGCACGAGGTGGTCTCGGTGCGGAACGCCCAGGGCGTGCCCAAGGCCTGGATCAGCCGGCGCATCGGCGGCGACCAGATCGACTACGCCGACGAGTCGCCCTTCGTACGCGAGACCTTCCGCGAGGCACTGTCCAAGCACGGCATGGAGCCGCGGATGGACGCCGTGTACGAGGCGGAGACCGCCACGCTGCCGCCCGCGCCGACCGGGGAATCCGTCTCCGCCTGACGACCGACACAGCCAAGGAGCGGGAACCGTGCGGCACTCCGGTGACCACAGCGACGACGACGGGGGGCGCACGGTCCACTCGGCGTACACCCCCGCCCACGACCACGTGCACGACGACGACGTGGCCGGCGCCCTGGAGGACAACCCGATCTGGCGGCAGGACAACGTCACGCTGCACAGCGTCGGGATGGACATCGGGTCGTCGGGCACCCAGGTGGTCTTCTCCCGGCTGCACCTGCGCCGGATCGGGGAGGACCTGACGAGCCGGTACCTGGTGGTCCGCAGGGACACCGTGTACCGGTCCCCCGTCGAACTGACCCCGTACGCGAGCGACGAGCACATCGACGCCGGTGCGCTCGGCTCGATCATCGACAAGGCCTACCACGACGCGGCCGTGGACCCCGCGGACGTCGACACCGGGGTGGTGATCCTCACCGGCGAGGCGCTGCGCCGGCGCAACGCGGAGGCCATCGCGGGCGTGCTGGCCGAGCGCGGCGGCGAATTGGTGACCGCGACGGCGGGCCACCACATGGAGGCCATGCTCGCCGCGTACGGATCCGGCGCGGCGCAGGCCTCCTACGACCGCGGACAGCGCATCCTCAACGTCGACATCGGCGGCGGGACGACCAAGCTCGCCGTGGTCGACCGCGGGCAGGTGGTGGCCACCGCCGCCGTGCACGTCGGCGGGCGGCTGCAGGTGACCGACGAACGGGGCCGTCTCGTACGGCTCGATCCGGCGGGCCGCCGGCACGCGGCCCGCGCGGGGTACGGCTGGGAACTCGGCGACACCGTGCGGGACGCCGAGTCCGAGCGGGTGGCGGAGACGATGGCCGACGCCCTGGTCTGCCTGCTGACCGCTCCCGGCGATCCGCCTCCCCCGGACGCCGGCCGGCTGTACCTGACCGACCCCCTGCCGGACGCCGGTCCCTTCGACGGGGTGATGTTCTCCGGCGGCGTCGCGGAGTACGTGTACGACCGGGAGCAGCGGGGGTTCGGCGACCTCGGCCGCCCGCTCGGCCGAGCGCTGCGCCGCCGGGTCGAGGACGGCTCGCTGCCCTTCCCGCTGCTGCCGCCCGGCGAGTGCATCCGCGCCACGGCGCTCGGGGCCTCGGAGTACAGCGTCCAGCTCAGCGGCAACACCGGGTGCGTCACCGATCCCGGTGCGCTGCTGCCGCGCCGCAACCTGCAAGTGGTCAGGCCGGTGTACGAGCTCGGGGAGACCGTCGACCCGCAGGCGGTCGCCGCCGCGGTCCGCCGCCGGCTGGTCGCGCTGGACGCGGGGCGCGACGGCGCCGACGTGGCCCTCGCGATGTCGTGGAGCGGGCCGCCGGGCCACGACCGGCTGCTGCCCTTCGCCCGCGGCGTCCGCGACGGCCTGGCGGAACGTATCGCCCGCGGACTGCCGGTGTACGTGATGCTCGACGGGGACGTCGCCATGACGCTCGGCCGGCTGCTGCGTGACGAACTCGACGTGGCCGTGGACGTGCTGGTCGTCGACGGGCTGAACCTGCGGGACTTCGACTGGATCGACATCGGGCGGATGCGCCACCCGTCCGGCACCGTGCCGGTGACGATCAAGTCCCTGGTGTTCGGCGAGGACCCCCACCAGGGCGGCCTGGCCGACGCTTGACGGTGCGTCAACCCCGACCGGTAACAATAACGTAACATCCAAGTCCGATGGTTAGACCATAAGACCTAACCTCCTGTTTCATGCAGGGACAGGCCCGGCTACCGGAAGGTGACACCGATGTGTGACAGCGGCCGGCCGGGCCGGCGGACCGAAGGGCCCGGCCGCCACCGGACGTCATCCCCGACCGGCCGCCGCCGGTCGTGAAGGACCCGCCCCGCTGACCGCGGGCCCGCCCCGGTC
>NZ_JARAVK010000140.1:0-24147 GCF_033792765.1 Streptomyces sp. PA03-6a
CCCCCTGACGGCGACGGACGGCCGGACGAGGTGCGGGTCGTGGGAACCGCACCGCAAGCGGGGCGCGGCGGACGTCCCCCTCAGTCCTTGCCTCAGTCCTTGCCGAAGTGCTGCAGCGGGAAGCCGCCGTTGCTCAGGACGCGGTGGGTCAGGGCGCCGGCGAGGGAGGTGAGGCGGTCGACGGCGGCTGCGCCGAGGTGTTCGTAGGGGGCGCGGTCGAGGCGGTCGGTCACGCCCTCGATCTCCCGGCGCAGTTCGACGCCGCGGTCCGTGAGGTCGCCCGCCGCGTCGAGGAGGCCGCGCTCCCGGAGCCGGTCCTGGGCGGCGGCCCAGTCCTGCGCGGACCAGCCGCGGCTGCGCTGCACGAAGCGCGGGGTGAAGCTCTTGCCGGTGGCGGTGTGGGTCACGAGGGCCTCCAGCCCGTCGAGGCCCGCGGCGGCGAGGGCCGCGAGGTGACCGTCGCCGCGGTGCTCGCGCAGCAGGGTGGCGGCGTGCCAGAGCGCGAGGTGGGGCTGGTCCGGTACCGGCAGGTCCGCGTTGGCGGCGTAGAGGGGTCTGGCCCCGCGTGTACAGGCCTCGGCGGCGCGCAGCGCCAGGTCCGCGGCGTCGGCGAGGTCGGCGGAGGCGATGACCTCCGGTCCCAGGAGCCGCGTCAGTACGGCGTCGGCCACCCGCAGCCGGGCCTCGACGATCGCGTCGGGGGTCGCGATGTCCCAGGCGCGCGGGATGACCGGGGCGACGATCGCGTGGTTGAAGTTGTAGAACGTGGCGGTGACCGTCCCCGCCGCGACGGCGCCCAGCGGGGCGGCCCGACCGGCGAAGTAGGCCATGGCGCCTCGCTCCAGGCCGAGCGCCGAGAGTTCGTCGTCGTACTCGGACGAGAAGTACACGACCGAGTGCAGGGGGTTGAGGGCGTTGTGGCAGCGCCGGCCCGCGCGCGGTTCCAGCGCGGGGGCGGGGACGGTGGCGGTCATGGGCAGCAGGTTACCGACCGGTCGGCATGCCGCCGAGACCAGGACCGCCGAAACGCGGATTCCGTCGCCCGAACGGCCATCGCCACCGATTCCGTGGAGGGTGTGGCGCGGAGTTGCTCATATGACTAGTCTCGGCGCCCTGTAGCCGCGAACCCTTCGGAGGCCGCCCGTGCCAGCCGCCGACCGTACGCTTCCTGTGACCGGGCGCACCCGTCACCGCCGCCTCCGGGAGCAGGGCAGTGTCTCCCGCGAGGACCTGGACGCCGTGCTGGGCGCGGGGTTCGTGTGCCACCTCGCCGTCGTCGTCGACGGCACGCCGCTGGCGGTGCCCACCGCCTACGGGTACGACGCCGCCACCGGCACCCTCTACCTGCACGGCTCCGTGGCGAGCCGCAGCCTGCGCCCGGCCCCGGGCGCACCGGTGTGCGTCACGGTGACGCACGTGGACGGCCTGGTCCTGGCCCGGTCCGTCTTCGAGCACGGCGTCAACTACCGCAGCGCGATGGTCCTCGGTACGCCCCGTACCGTCACCGACCCCGAGGAGAAGCTGCACGGCCTGCGGGTGCTCACCGAGCAGTGCGCCCCGGGGCAGTGGGACCACGCCCGCCGGCCGGACCGCCGGGAGCTCGCCGCGACGACGCTGCTGGCGCTGGCCACCGACGAGGCCTCGGTGAAGCTCCGCACCGGCCCGCCCGAGGACGGCGACGGGCCGGACGCCGCGCTGCCCGTATGGGCGGGCGTCCTGCCGCTCACCACCGTGTGGGGCACGCCCGTCCCCGACCCGGCACTGCGCGACGGCGTCCCGCTGCCGCCGCACCTGGCGGCCCTGACGGGGCTGACTACCGTCCCACCGTCCACGTGAAGCGGGGCTCGCGGCCCTCCAGGAACGCGGCCACGCCCTCCGCCGTGTCGTCGCTGCCCTCGGCCTGACGGGCCCAGTGCCCGACCCGCGCGGGGTCGGGTCCGGGCGCGGTGAACTCCTTGGCCGCCGCCTGCGTCAGCAGCGATCGCGAGGCCAGCACCCCGGCGAACTCCTCGACCCGCTTGTCCAGCTCGTCCTCCGCCAGCACCTCGTCCACCAGCCCGGTCCGCAGCGCCCGCTCGTGGCCGATCAGCTCCGCGGAGAACAGCAGGTGCTTCGCCGTGGACGGCCCGACCAGCCCCGTCAGCCGCCGTGTGGAGGACGCGGGGTAGACGATGCCCAGCCGCGCCGGGGTGACACCGAAGCGCGCGCCCTCCGCGGCGAACCGCAGGTCGCAGGCGGCCGCGAGCTGGCAGCCGCCGCCCACGCAGAAGCCGCGGATCACGGCCAGGGTCGGCTTGGGGAACGCCGCGAGCGCCTCCTCCGCCTCCACGGCCGCGGTCTGCGCCGTGCCGGAACCGCTCGCCGGATCGCGCAGGTCGGAGATGTCCGCTCCGGCGCAGAAGGTGCCGCCGGCCCCGGTGAGCACCAGGACGCGCACGGCCGGGTCCGTGGCGAGGCCGTCGAGCAGGCCGGGCAGCTCCCGCCACATCGCCACGGTCATCGCGTTGCGCTTGGCCGGATTGCTGATCGTCACGGTGGCGGTGGTGCCCGCCGTGTCCACCCTCAGGCCGGGCCCGGACGGCTCGGACATGCCCGCATCCCTCATCTCGTCGTCGTCCCGGCTGCCCGGAGATCGCGACGGCCGCCGGACGGGGATCCTATCCCGGTCCGTGCCACGGCAAATCGGGTATATGAGCAGTAGCTCCCGACTGGCTCCCGACGCGTGCGAGGAGGCGACGGCCATGGCCCCGTTCAAGGGACGCAAGAAGCATCCGGAGCCCCCGGAGGCCGGGATCAAGCGCAGCTTCGGCTGGGTCGCCGCCCTCGGGGCGGTCCTCGTCGTGGGCGGTCTGGTCGGGCTGTTCTACGTGGGCTTCGCCACCATCACCTCGATGCTGCTCTTCGGCTGGCTGCTGCTGGTCGGCGGCGTCGTCGGCCTGGTCCAGGCGGTGCAGAACCGCAACACCAACTTCTTCTGGCTCGCCCTGGTCGTCGCGGCCCTCTACATCGCCGCCGGGGTCGTCGTGATCCGCAACCCCGAGCAGACGGCGGCCGCCCTCACCATGTTCGCGGCCCTGCTCTTCCTGACCGGCGGGATCTTCCGCCTCTTCGGCGGCATGGTGGTGCGCGGGCCGCACATGGTGTGGACGCTCATCCAGGGCGCGATCGGCATCCTGCTGGCGATCCTGGTCCTGGCCAACTGGCCGGAGAGCAGCCTCTACGTCATTGGCGCCTTCTTCTCCCTGGCGCTGCTCTTCGACGGACTGGGGCTGCTCGGCGCGGGCCTCGGGGGCCGCCGGATCGTCGGAATGGTCGCCGATGCCCGGGACGCCCCGCTGACGCGTCAGTGAACCGGAACCACCGGATCAGTAGGGCTCACCGGCCCGACACGTCCGATCGCCTTGAGTCGGAGGTGGTCGAAAGGTGTGGATTTACGGTCAGCGGCTCGGGGTGGACCCGTCGGCTGCCGACACTCGATCCGTGAGGCGGACCTCGCCGCCGCCGTGGGCGGCCCGCGGGGGCCGCGGGGTGCATCGCGAATGCAAGGGTGAAGACCGCCATGGACGTACGTGGGAGCGTTCCGCCCCCCGATCCGGTGCCCCCGATGGCGCCGGATGTCCCGCGCCCGTACGAGGGCGTGTGGCGCTTCACCGCCCCCGCGCTGGACTCCTCGGTGCCGCAGGCCCGGCACGCGGTACGGGACCTGGTCGTCCGCCAGGGCGTGCCGGTGAGCGAGGAACTGCTGCACGGCCTGCTGCTGATCGTCTCCGAGCTGGTCACCAACGCGGTGCGGCACGCCGCGCTGCTGTCGCCCGAGATCGCCGTGGAGTTCGCCGTCGGCGTGGACTGGGTACGGGTGGCCGTCGAGGACAACCACCCGTACCGGCCCAAGGCCCTGCAGGTCGACGACGCCGACACCGGCGGGCGCGGCCTGCTGCTGGTCAAGACGGTCACCGCCGAGGCGGGCGGGATGTGCGACGTCCAGCAGACGACGACCGGCGGCAAGGTCATCTGGGCCGCGCTCCCGCTGCCGCCCGGCCTGGTGCACTGACCGTACTGACGGTATCGACCGCGGCCGGCCGGGGCTACCAGCCCGCGTCGCCCGTCAGCTCGCGCACCGCCGGCAGCGCGGCATCGAGCACGGTCGGGAACCAGGCCGAGAACGGCCCGGCGGCGCGGAGCGCGGCGAGCTCGGCGGGCGAGACGAACGCGGTCTCGTCGATCTCCTCCGGATCCGGGTCCAGGGGCGCGGTCACCACGCCGACGAAGAGGTGGTTGTACTCCTGCTCGACCAGCCCCGACGCCGGGTCCGGGTGGTTGTAGCGGACCGTGCCCGCCTCCCGCATCAGGGCGGGCGCCACACCGAGCTCCTCGCCGGTGCGGCGCGCGGCGGCGACGAAGGGCGGTTCGCCCGGGTAGGGGTGGCCGCAGCAGGTGTTCGACCACACGCCGGGGGAGTGGTACTTCCCCGCCGCCCGGCGCTGCAGCAGCAGCCTTCCCTCGCCGTCGAAGAGGAAGACCGAGAACGCACGGTGGAGCCGCCCCGGCGGCAGGTGGGCCGACAGCTTCTCCGCGGTCCCGATCGTCACCCCGGTCTCGTCGACCAGCTCGAGGAGGATCGGCGCCGGGGCACCGTTGGAGGAGGGGTCCGCGGCGGGTGTGCGGGGCCGGTCGGCGGCGGGGCTCGTGGGCATGGCCATCCTTTGCTTCGACGACAAGACCTCAGTTTGCCTCACGCGGGGACACGTCACGTGGTTGCAGCGCGCTCAGGCTTCGTGACACTGCGTCGCACGGCGCGGCGTGCCGTCAGTGGCACAACCGTGCCTCGTGCTCCGCGTGGCCGACCGGCTCCAGCTGGAAGGTGCAGTGCTCCACGTCGAAGTGGGTGCCGAGGCAGCCCTGCAGGTCGTGCAGCATCTTCTCGTGGCCGACCGCGTCCAGGACGTCCCGGCTCACCACGACGTGCGCGGAGAGCACCGGCATCCCCGAGGTGATCGTCCACACGTGCAGGTCGTGCAGCCCGGCCACTCCGGGCAGCGCCAGGATGTGCGCCCGCACGTCGGCCATGTCCACGTCCTTCGGCGCGGCCTCCAGCAGGACGTCGATCGCCTCGCGCAGCAGCTTCCACGTCCGCGGGACGATCATCAGCCCGATCAGGATCGAGGCGACTGGGTCCGCCTGCTGCCAGCCGGTGGCCAGGATCACCAGCGCCGCCACGACGACGGCCAGCGAGCCCAGCGCGTCCGCCATGACCTCCAGGAAGGCACCCCGGACGTTCAGGCTCTCGCGCTGCCCACGCATCAGCAGCAGCAGGGACACCGAGTTCGCCACCAGGCCGATCGCACCGAAGACGACGGTGAGCCCGCCCTCCACCTCGGTGGGCGTGATGAGCCGGCGGACCGCCTCGTAGAAGATGAAGGCGCCCACGCCGAACAGCAGCACCGCGTTGGCCACCGCCGACAGGATCTCGGCGCGCGCCAGCCCGAAGGTGCGGCGCTCGCTCGGCGGGCGGTTGGCGAAGTGGATGGCCACCAGCGCCATCGCGAGGCCCGCCGCGTCGGTCGCCATGTGCCCGGCGTCGGCCAGCAGGGCGAGCGACCCGGTGAGCGCGCTGCCCGTGACCTCGGCCACCAGGATCAGCAGCGTGATGCCGAGCGCCATGCGCAGCCGCCCGCGGTACGCGGCGGCCGCCGTGCCCGTCGGTACGGAACCCGGCCCGTGCGCGTGCCCTGCGCCCATCGCCCGACGCTCCCGTCCGCCGTCTCCACGCGACGGCGTGCCCGCGCGCGGAGACCGGCGAGCCCAGTGAACAACGGTCACCTTCCGTGGGCAACTCGCCGACGGTGGCCGCTGTCAGGTGCTGATCAGCCGCGGTGACCTGCGGCGATGGGGGGCGTGACGGCCGTGGGGCGAGCGCCTGTGGTCAGGCGCCGCGCGCCTCCGGGTGGTTCAGGCACCAGCCCTCCCACGCGGACTCCACCATCTCGCGGACGCCGCGGCTCGCCGTCCAGCCCAGTTCCCGGCGGATCAGCGCGGACGAGGCGACCACGCTCGCCGGGTCGCCCGCGCGCCGCGGCATGATCACCGGCGCGACGTCCTTGCGGCCGGTGACCTCGAGGACGACGTCGATCAGCTCCCGGACGGAGACGCCCTCGCCGCGTCCGATGTTCACCGTCAGGTCCGTGCCGCCGTCGCGCCCGCCGACCCGGCGGGCGGCCGCGAGATGGGCGTCGGCGAGGTCCTCGACGTGGATGTAGTCGCGCACGCACGTGCCGTCGGGGGTGGGGTAGTCGTCGCCGAAGATCTGCGGGGCCTCGCCGCGGGTCAGCTTGTCGAAGACCATCGGGACGATGTTGAACACCCCGGTGTCGGCCAGCCGGGGCTCGGCCGCCCCCGCGACGTTGAAGTAGCGCAGGCAGGCGGTGGAGATCCCGTGCGCCCGCCCGGCCGCGCGGACCAGCCACTCGCCGGCCAGCTTGGTCTCGCCGTAGGGGCTCAGCGGCAGGCACGGCGTGGACTCGGTCACCAGCGGCACGTCGGGCAGGCCGTACACGGCGGCGGAGGAGGAGAAGACGAAACGGCCGATCCCCGCGTCCGCCACCGCCTCCAGCAGCGTCCCGAGGCCGCCGAGGTTCTCCCGGTAGTAGCGCAGCGGCTGTTCGACCGACTCGCCGACCTGCTTCCTGGCGGCCAGGTGCACGACGCCCGTGACGCCGTGCTCGGCGATCGCGCGGTCCAGCACGGCGCGGTCCAGGACGGAGCCGGTCACCACGGGGACGTCCGCGGGCACCCGGGCCGGCACACCGGCCGAGCCGTCGTCGAGCACGACCACGCGCTCGCCCGCACCGCTCATCGCCCGCACCACGTGAGATCCGATGAAGCCGGCCCCGCCGGTGATCAACCAAGTCATGGCGCCACCCTAGTGGTTCGGCACGGGAGCGGTTGGGCGTGGACCTGCCGCCTCGGGGTCACCGCGGCCGGGTCACCGGGGCGGGGGCTCGACCCAGTGGGCACGGCGCTCACCGGGGCGGGTTCCGCACGCCAGTGGCGGAAGACCGTCCCCAGGACGATGTCGAGCCGCCCGGTCGCGATCAGTCCCGAGGCCGGCCCGGACACGCCGCGTCGGCCTCGAAGGCGACCAGCACCTCCGCGGTCCCCCGGTACCCCCGGCGACGGCCCGGGCTTCCGCCGCTGTCGGCTCGCGGAACACCGGGTCCGGGAACGCGGACGGGCATTGGACCAGCACCGGGTCACCGAAGACCGTTCCAGGCGGTGGCCGTGGGTGAGGTCGTGGTCGGCGGCCAGAGGCAGCACACCGGCGTTCCACTCGACGCCGCCCCGGTCCCACCACGAGCCCTCGGGCCGTTCGACGACCACCCGGCACCCCTCCCGGAGCGGCCACTCCCCGGCACCCACAGTGACCCCCGAGCCACGGGGCGTACCGGGCGGTTGTCGACGCCCGTGCGATCGACCATGATGATCACGCCCAGCGGCCCACCGCAGGGGAAACGGCCGGTGAACGGAGCCTTCCGGGAATCCGATAGCCTCTGCCGACACGGCCCCGCGGCGCGTCGCACCCTGTGGCGGCGGCGTCCCCGGCAGGCGCCGAGTACTCACGCACGTCCAGGGAGATGAGTCCTTCTGTCGACCGCCATCCTCACCGGTACGCCGGTCGCGATGTCGCCGATCGAGGGCGACCTGCGGACCCTCGGGTTCGAGGTCGTCACCGCGGAGGACGCCGCCTCGCTCGTGGCGAGCCTCCGCGCCGCCCCGGCGGCCGACCGCGTCGCCGTGGTCGACCCGTGCTTCGTCGGGCACCTGCACGCGCTGCGCCTGGGGCTGGTCGATCCGCGTTTCGACGCCTCCGCCGTGCCGGGCGCCGTCTCGGTGCGGCCCGCCGCCCGCCCCGCCCTGCTGCGAGCCCTCGCGGAGACCGGGGACGAGGGCGCGGACGAGGGGGAGACCCTCGCCGACCGGCTCGCCGGGCGCATGGAGAAGGACGGCGTCCACGTGCACCGTCCTGAGCTCGGCGTCCTGATCGCGACCGTACCGGCCGACGCCGCGGGGCGCGCGAGCGCCGAGGCGGCCGTCGCCGCCGTGGACGACGAGGCGGTGCGGCTGCGCAGTGCCGTCAAGTCCCGGGACGGCTTCTTCACCACGTTCTTCATCAGCCCTTACTCCCGCCACATCGCGCGCTGGTGCGCCCGCCGCGGGCTCACCCCGAACCAGGTGACCACCGCCTCGCTGCTGGTGGCCCTGGTCGCGGCCGGCTGCGCGGCCACCGGCACCCGGCCGGGCTTCGTCGCCGCGGGCGTGCTGCTGCTGACGTCCTTCGTCCTGGACTGCGCCGACGGCCAGCTGGCCCGCTACTCGCTGCAGTACTCCACGCTCGGCGCCTGGCTGGACGCGACCTTCGACCGCGCCAAGGAGTACGCGTACTACGCGGGCCTCGCGGTCGGCGCGGCCCGTGGCGGTGACGACGTCTGGGCGCTGGCGCTCGGCGCCATAATGCTGCAGACCTGCCGCCACCTCGTGGACTTCTCCTTCTCCGAGTCCGCCCAGGACGCCGCGACCGGCGCCGGCGCGGCGGCGCTGTCCCGGAAGCTCGACCGCGTCGGCTGGACGGTGTGGCTGCGCCGCATGATCGTGCTGCCCATCGGCGAACGCTGGGCGCTGATCGCGGTGCTCACCGCGGCAACCACGCCGCGCATCACCTTCACCGTGCTCCTCGTCGCCTCCGGACTGGCCGCCTGCTACACGACGGCGGGCCGCGTGCTGCGCTCGGTGCGCGGGGCGACGCATTGCGGCGACGCCGCGGCCCGGGCACTGGCCGATCTCGCGGACACCGGCCCGCTCGGTGAGGGCCTCACGCGTCTCTTCCGGGGCCGCGGCATCCCGGCGGCGGCCCTGCTGGGCGCGGCAGTGATGATCGCCACGTCGCTGCTCGCCCCGGTCGGCAGCCCGTGGCCGCTGGTCGCCGCCGGCTGCTACGCCGTCACGTCGGCCCTCGCCGTCGCGCGGCCGCTCAAGGGAGCCCTCGACTGGATCGTGCCGCCGGTCTTCCGCGCGGCCGAATACGGAACCATCCTGGTGCTCGCGGCGGTCTCCGATGTGAACGGAGCATTGCCCGCGGCTTTCGGGCTGGTGGCCGCGGTCGCCTACCATCACTACGACACGGTCTACCGCATCCGCGGCGGGACCGGTGCGCCCCCTCGGGGCCTGGTCCGCGCGACGGGCGGTCACGAAGGCCGGGCACTGCTGGTCACGGCGGCGTCCGCGGCCCTGGCGCACAACACGGGTTTCACGGTCGCGCTGACGGCTCTCGCCGTCGCGCTGGCGGTGGTGGTGCTCACCGAGAGCATCGGCTTCTGGGTGTCATCACATGCACCCGCTGTACACGACGAAACTGGAGGACCTGCATGATCGGCCTCGTGCTGGCGGCCGGCGCCGGACGGCGACTGCGCCCCTACACCGACACCCTGCCGAAGGCCCTGGTGCCCGTGGACCCGGCGGGTGAGGGGACCACGACCGTGCTGGACCTCACGCTGGGCAACTTCGCCGAGGTCGGCCTGACCGAGGCCGCCATCGTCGTGGGATACCGCAAGGAGGCCGTCTACGAGCGGCATGCCGAGCTGGAGGCCAAGTACGGCCTGAAGCTCCACCTCGTGGAGAACGACAAGGCCGAGGAGTGGAACAACGCCTACTCCCTGTGGTGCGCCCGTGACGTCATCAAGGAAGGCGTCATCCTCGCCAACGGCGACACCGTGCACCCGGTCTCCGTCGAGAAGACCCTGCTCGCCGCCCGCGGCAACGGGCAGCGCATCGTCCTCGCCCTCGACACGGTGAAGCAGCTCGCCGACGAGGAGATGAAGGTCATCACGGCCGAGGGCAAGGGCGTCCAGCGGATCACCAAGCTGATGGACCCGGCGTCCGCCACCGGTGAGTACATCGGCGTCACCCTCATCGAGGGAGAGGCCGCCGCCGACCTCGCCGACGCGCTGAAGGCCACCTTCGAGCGCGACCCGCAGCTGTACTACGAGGACGGCTACCAGGAGCTGGTCAACCGCGGCTTCCAGGTCGACGTCGCCCCCATCGGCGAGGTCTCCTGGGTCGAGATCGACAACCACGACGACCTGAACCGTGCCCGGGAGATCGCGTGCCGGTACTGACGAGGCTCATCCCCTCGCCGGTCGTCGTCGACATCCGTGCCGGAGCCCTGGACGACCTGGCGACCGTACTCGCCGACCAGCGCATCTCCAGTTCCGGCAGGCTGGCCATCGCGATAAGCAGCGGTTCGGGGGCCCTCCTGCGGGCGCGGCTCGCCCCGGCGCTGCCGGGCGCGGACTGGTACGAGGTCGCGGGCGGTTCCATCGACGGCGCGGTGAAGCTCGCCGACGCCATGCGCGGCAACCGCTACGACGCGGTGGTCGGGCTCGGCGGCGGCAAGATCATCGACGCCGCCAAGTACGCCGCCGCGCGCGTCGGCCTGCCGCTGGTGGCGGTGGCGACCAACCTCTCGCACGACGGCATCTGCTCGCCGGTGTCCACCCTGGACAACGACAACGGCCGCGGCTCCTACGGCGTGCCGACCCCGATCGGGCTCGTCATCGACCTGGACGTGATCCGCGAGGCCCCGGTCCGCTACGTGCGCTCCGGCATCGGCGACGCCCTGTCCAACATCTCGGCGATCGCGGACTGGGAGCTGTCCCACCGCGAGACCGGTGAGCCGATCGACGGGCTGGCCGCCGCCATGGCGCGCACCGCCGGCGAATCGGTGCTGCGGCACCCCGGCGGCACGGGTGAGGACGAGTTCCTGACCGTGCTGTCCGAGGCGCTGGTGCTCACCGGCATCGCGATGTCGATCAGCGGCGACAGCCGCCCCGCCTCCGGGGCGTGCCACGAGATCAGCCACGCGATCGACCTGCTGTACCCCAAGCGGGCCGCCGCCCACGGCGAGCAGGTCGGCATCGGCGCCGCCTTCGCGATGTTCCTGCGTGGCGCCGAGGAGGAGGCGGGCCTCTTCGCGGAGGTGCTGCACCGCCACGGGCTGCCCACGACGCCGGGTGAAATCGGCTTCACCGAGGCCGAGTTCGTCACGGCCGTCGAATACGCTCCGCAGACCCGCCCCGGGCGTTACACGATCCTGGAGCACCTGGAGCTCTCCACCGACCAGATCAGGGACGCATACGCCGACTATGCCAAAACCATCGGTAGCTGAGCTGCGGCCGGTCGTTCACCCCTCGGGGCTGAAGGACCGGCGCAGCGGTGAGCACTGGGCCGGGCGCATCTACATGCGGGAGATCTCGCTGCGCTGGACCCGGCACCTCGTCAACAGCCGGGTGACCCCCAACCAGCTCACGTACCTCATGATCGTCGCGGGCATCGCGGCCGGCGCGGCGCTGCTCGTGCCCGGCCTGCCCGGCGCCGTCGCCGGCGCGCTGCTGATCCAGCTGTACCTGCTGCTGGACTGCGTCGACGGCGAGGTCGCGCGCTGGCGCAAGCAGACCTCGATCACCGGCGTCTACCTCGACCGGGTGGGGCACTACCTGTCCGAGGCGGCGCTGCTGGTCGGCTTCGGGCTGCGCGCGGCCGACCTCTTCCACCGCGACGGCGCCACCACCCAGTGGGGCTGGGCGTTCCTCGGGACGCTGGCCGCGCTCGGCGCGATCCTGATCAAGGCCGAGACGGACCTGGTGGACGTGGCCCGCGCCCGCAGCGGCCTGTCCGCCGTCCAGGACGAGGCCTCCGTGCCCCGGTCCTCCGGACTGGCGCTGGCCCGCAAGGCCGCGGCCGCGCTGAAGTTCCACCGGCTGGTGGGCGGTGTCGAGGCCTCGCTGCTGATCCTCGCCGCCGGTGTCGCGGACTTCGTCCACGGCGACCTGCTCTTCACCCGCATCGCCGTCTGCCTCCTGGCCGCCATCGCCGTGCTGCAGACGCTGCTGCACCTGGTGTCGATCCTCGCGTCGAGCAGGCTGAGGTGAGCGCCGTGGGGACGTCGGCCGGAACGATCCGCCTCGGCGCGGTGATCATCACCATGGGCAACCGCCCCGAGGAACTGCGCGACCTGCTGGACTCGGTCGCCAAGCAGCGCGGCCCGGCGATCGAGGTCGCCGTGGTCGGCAACGGTTCACCGCTGCCCGAGCTGCCCGCCGGGGTGCGGGCCGTCGAGCTGCCCGAGAACCTGGGCATCCCCGGCGGCCGCAACGTCGGCATCGAGGCCTTCGGCCCCGCTGGCGGCGAGGTGGACGTCCTGCTCTTCCTGGACGACGACGGACTGCTGCCGAACGAGGACACCGCGGAGCTGGTCCGTGAGGCCTTCGCCGCGGACCCGCGGCTCGGCATCGTCAGTTTCCGGATCGCCGACCCGGAGTCCGGGACCACCCAGCGCCGCCACGTCCCCCGGCTGCGGGCCTCCGACCCCCTGCGCTCCTCGCGCGTGACCACCTTCCTCGGCGGTGCCAACGCGGTGCGCACGGAGGTCTTCCGGGAGGTCGGCGGGCTGCCCGACGAGTTCTTCTACGCCCACGAGGAGACCGACCTTGCCTGGCGGGCCCTCGACGCGGGCTGGATGATCGACTACCGCGCGGACATGGTGCTGTTCCACCCGCTGACCGCTCCGAGCCGGCACGCGGTCTACCACCGGATGGTGGCCCGCAACCGCGTGTGGCTGGCCCGCCGCAACCTGCCCTGGGCCCTGGTCCCCGTCTACCTCGGCGTGTGGATGCTGCTGACCCTTCTGCGCAGACCCTCGGGCCCCGCGCTGAGAGCGTGGTTCGGCGGTTTCAAGGAGGGCTGGACGACCCCGAGCGGCCCGCGCCGGCCCATGCGGTGGCGGACCGTGTGGCGCCTCGCCCGACTGGGCCGGCCCCCCATCATCTGACAAGCTCGGAAATGAGTGACCCCGCGCGACGGGCCCGGCCCGTGGCGCGCCAAGAGGACGAAAGTGTCAACTGTGAGCGAGACAACGCACGGCGGTGCGGTCGCCGTGGGCCCGGTGCCCCCGGCGGGCGGCGGCCTCACGCCGTCCCAGCTGGCGGCCAAGTACGGCCTGTCCGTCAGCGGCGCCCGGCCGGGTCTCGCCGAGTACGTACGGCAGCTGTGGAGCCGCCGTCACTTCATCTCGGCGTTCGCCCGGGCCCGCGTGTCGGCCCAGTACACCCAGGCCCGCCTGGGCCAGCTGTGGCAGGTGCTGACGCCGCTGCTCAACGCGGCCGTCTACTACTTCATCTTCGGCCTGCTGCTGGGCACCGACCGCGGTGTCGACAACTTCATCGCCTTCCTGGTCACCGGCGTCTTCATCTTCACCTTCACCCAGTCCTCGGTGCTGGCGGGGGTGCGCGCCGTCTCGGGCAACCTCGGGCTGATCCGCGCGCTGCACTTCCCGCGGGCGAGCCTGCCGATCGCCTTCACCCTGGTCCAGCTGCAGCAGCTGCTGATGTCGATGTTCGTGCTGCTGGCGATCGTGCTGATGACCGGCGAGGTGCCCGGGCCGTCGTGGGTCCTCGTCGCGCCCGCGCTCGTCCTGCAGTGCGTCTTCAACGCGGGCCTGGCGCTGGTGATGGCGCGGCTCGGCAGCAAGATGACCGACCTCGCGCAGCTGATGCCGTTCATCCTGCGGACCTGGATGTACGCCTCCGGTGTCATGTACAGCATCAGCCACTTCGCGGCGGGTGCGCCGACCGCGGTCAAGATCGCCCTGGACGTCAACCCGGCGGCCGTCTACATCGACCTCATGCGTTTCGCGCTGATCGACAGCTTCACCTCCGAGCAGCTGCCCCCGCACGTGTGGGCGCTGGCGCTCGGCTGGGCCCTGGTCATGGGCGTCGGGGGCTTCGTCTACTTCTGGAAGGCCGAGGAGAGGTACGGCCGTGGCTGAGCACAACGAGACCGCCGAGGGCGGCGAGCGCGTCCCCACCGTGATCGTGGACGACCTGCACATCGTGTACCGGGTGCACGGCGCCGGCAGCAGCAAGGGCAGTGCCGTCGGCGCACTGTCCCGTCTGGTCACCCGCAAGGGCGATCCGAACGTCCGCAAGGTACACGCCGTGCGCGGCGTCAGCTTCACCGCCTACCGGGGCGAGGCGATCGGGCTGATCGGCTCCAACGGCTCGGGCAAGTCCACCATGCTGCGCGCCATCGCGGGCCTGCTGCCCGCGGAGAGCGGCAAGGTGTACACCGAGGGGCAGCCCTCGCTGCTCGGCGTGAACGCCGCCCTGATGAACGACCTGACCGGCGAGCGCAACGTCATCCTCGGCGGTCTCGCGATGGGCATGTCGCAGGACGAGGTGCGGGAGCGCTACGACTCGATCGTGGAGTTCTCCGGCATCAACGAGAAGGGCGACTTCATCTCCCTCCCGATGCGGACCTACTCCTCCGGCATGGCGGCCCGGCTGCGCTTCTCGATCGCCGCGGCCAAGAGCCACGACGTCCTGATGATCGACGAGGCGCTCGCCACCGGTGACCGCTCGTTCCAGAAGCGCTCCGAGGCGCGGATCCGCGAGCTGCGCAAGGAGGCCGGCACGGTCTTCCTGGTCAGCCACAACAACAAGTCGATCCGCGACACCTGCGACCGCGTGCTGTGGCTGGAGAAGGGCGAGCTGCGCATGGACGGCCCCACGGACGTCGTGCTGAAGGCGTACGAGGAGTTCACCTCGAAGTGACCCCGCAGGCCGGCCCGCGCCCCCGACGGGAAGCGCGGGCCGGCGCACGTCCCGGGCGGTCCGCCGAACTCTCCCGCTCCCGCGTGGTGTTCGCCCGCGCCCGGCCACGGCCGCGACGGTGGCCGCCCACCCGGCGCGGATCCCTTCGTCCGGGACGCCGGCGGGTGCCCGTACGGATACGCCAAGTGAGTGGGCGCGCGCCCGGCGCATCCGCGGCGCGCGGACCACGGGGCGAATGAGGCCGATGATTTTCCCGGGATTTTGCGAGACACCGGGGACGGAAACCCACGGTTTGTGCGTTGCTGCTTTCGGATCCACATCGGTCCGCCCCCCGGCGCACGCCGGAGCGGGTCCGCGCCGTAAGCTGTAGCGGTACTCAATCGCCGGATCTCGGGCGATACGTCCGGAGAGTCGGTTCGAGTGCCGGGACAGCCAGGAGCAGGAATTATAGGAGCGGCGTGTCCGAAATTGGGTGTAATGGGCTATCGGTGTAGAACGGGGGATGTGACGGCAATGGCTCTGTGGACCCCTGGGGAGAAAACACCCACCGCCCGCACACCGGGACGTCCACGGTGACCGGTCTCAAGCCCGAGGCGCGGGCTGGCACGGCGCCGGATCCCCATTCACGTGCCGTCCTCGACAAGGCGGCCCGCGAGAACTTCCCCGTCGCACCCTTCTTCGTCCCGCGTTCCTGGCGCGCCGACCTGATGGCCGTCTACGGCTTCGCCCGGCTCGTCGACGACATCGGCGACGGGGACCTGGCCGACGGCGGCCGCACGGACGCGGTACGGCTGGGGCTGCCCGCGGAGGCGGCCGAGGACCGCCTCGCCATGCTCGACGCCTTCGAGGCGGACCTGCGCCGGGTCTTCGACGCCGGCCCCGACGACGTCCGCCACCCACTGCTGCGCGCCCTGCAGCCCACCGTCCGGCGCCACGGCCTCACGCCCGCGCCCTTCCTCGGCCTCGTCGAGGCCAACCGCCAGGACCAGGTCGTCCGCCGCTACGCCACCTACGAGGACCTCCTCGCCTACTGCGAGCTGTCGGCGAACCCGGTCGGCCGCCTCGTGCTCGGCATCACCGGCACCGCCACACCCGAGCGGATCCGCCGCTCGGACGCGATCTGCACCGCACTGCAGATCGTCGAGCATCTCCAGGACGTGGCCGAGGACCTCGGCCGCGACCGCATCTACCTGCCCGCCGAGGACATGAAGCGCTTCGGCGTCACCGAAACCGATCTCACCGCCGCGAACGCAGGCGCACAGGTGCGCGCACTGGTTGCGTACGAAGCGGAACGCGCCCGAGACCTCCTGAATGAAGGCACCCCCTTGGTGGGTAGCGTCCACGGCAGGCTCAGGCTGTTGCTCGCCGGGTTCGCCGGAGGAGGCCGCGCCGCCCTGCGGGCGATCGCGGACGCGGGGTACGACGTGCTGCCGGGTCCGCCCAAGGCGGGCACGTTCAGCCTGCTGCGCGAGGTGGGGTCGACATTGCGAAGAGAGGGGTGAGCCGGACCGTGAACGGCTCCGATCGCATGTCCGGACCGGTACTCGCGGCCTACCGCTACTGCGAGGTCGTCACCGGCCACGAGGCCCGGAACTTCGCCTACGGCATCCGGCTGCTGCCCACCCCCAAGCGACAGGCCATGTCCGCCCTGTACGCCTTCTCCCGGCGGGTGGACGACATCGGCGACGGCGACCTCGACCTCCCCGAGAAGCAGCAGCGGCTCGACGGGACCCGGGCGCTGCTCACCCGGGTCCGGGAGGGCGCCGTCACCGAGGACGACACCGACCCGGTGGCCGTCGCGCTCGCCGACGCCGCCCGCCGGTTCCCGCTCCCGCTCGGCGGGCTCGACGAGCTGATCGACGGCGTGCAGATGGACCTGCGCGGCGACACCTACGAGACCTGGGACGATCTCGCCTCCTACTGCCGGTGCGTCGCCGGCGCCATCGGCCGGCTCTCGCTCGGCGTCTTCGGCACCGTGCCCGGCGCGCCCGGCCGGGAGCGCGCCGCGGAGTACGCGGACACCCTGGGGCTCGCCCTGCAACTCACCAACATCCTGCGGGACCTGCGCGAGGACGCCTCCAACGGGCGCACCTACCTGCCCGCCGAGGACCTCGCGAAGTTCGGCTGTTCCGGCGGGTTCCTCACCGACACCCCGCCGCCGGGGTCCGACTTCGCGGGCCTGGTCGAGTTCGAGGTCAAGCGGGCCCGCGCCCTGTTCGCCGAGGGGTACCGGCTGCTGCCCATGCTGGACCGCCGCAGCGGCGCCTGCGTCTCCGCCATGGCCGGCATCTACCGCCGCCTCCTGGAGCGCATCGCCGCCGACCCCGAGGCCGTCCTCCGCGGCCGGGTCTCGCTGCCCGGTCACCAGAAGGCGTACGTCGCGGCGCGCGGCCTCGCCGGTCTCGACGCCCGACGTGCCGCCAGGAGGCGCGTGTGACGCCCGCTCCACCGGCCGCGGGCCCCTTCCCCCGCACCGGCAAAAGCACCGCAACCGGCACGGGAGCGGCAGCCTCGCGGAAAACCGCCGTTTTCCGCCGCCGTGAGGCAACCGCCGTCGTACCGGAGGCGTCACTGTCGGCAATGGTGCGCCGCGCCGTGCGCGGCGGCACCCGGGGGAGGACGCATGGCTGAGCGCACGGCCGTCGTGATCGGCGGCGGGCTCGCGGGCACGACGGCGGCGCTGGCACTGGCCGACGCCGGGCTCCGCGTCACCCTGCTCGAGGCCCGGCCCCGCCTCGGCGGGCTCGCCTTCTCCTTCCGGCGCGGCGCCCTGACCGTCGACAACGGCCAGCACGTCTTCCTTCGGTGCTGCGTCGCCTACCTGCGGTTCCTGGAACGCATCGACGCGGCCGACCTCGTCACCCTCCAGGACCGGCTCGACGTGCCGGTGCTCGACGTGGCCACCCCCCGGCCCCGGCTCGGCCGGCTGCGCCGCGCGGGGCTGCCCGTACCGCTGCACCTGGCCGCCAGCCTGGCCACCTACCCGCACCTGTCCCTGGGCGAGCGGGCGTCCGTCGGGCGGGCCGCGCTCGCGCTGCGCTCGCTCGACCCCACCGACCCGGCGCTGGATGCCGTCGACTTCGGCAGCTGGCTGCGCGAGCACGGCCAGTCGGCCCGCACCGTCGAGGCACTGTGGGACCTGGTCGGCGTCGCGACGCTCAACGCCACGGCCGACGAGGCGTCACTGGGCCTGGCCGCCATGGTCTTCAAGACCGGGCTGCTCTCCGCGCCGGGCGCGGCGGACATCGGCTGGGCCGCCCGCCCGCTCGGCGAGCTGCACGACGACCGCGCCCGCACCGCCCTGGACAAGGCGGGCGTGCGCACCCTGCTGCGCACCCGCGCCACCTCGCTCACCCGCACGGACGCGCCCGAGCCGGTACGGTCCGTTGACGGCGGCTCCGGGGAGGGCGGACCGGTCTGGGAGGTCGAGGCCGAGACCGGACCGGGGCGTGCCGAGCGCTTCACGGCCGACGCCGTCGTGCTGGCCGTGCCCCAGCAGGAAGCCCACGGGCTGCTGCCCGCCGGGGCCCTGGCGGACCAGGACGCGCTGCTGCGCATCGGCACCGCTCCGATCCTCAACGTGCACGTCGTGTACGACCGCACGGTCCTGCGGCAGCCCTTCCTCGCCGCCCTCGGCAGCCCCGTGCAGTGGGTCTTCGACCGTACGGAGCACTCCGGCCTGACCGGTGAGGGCCAGTACGTCGCCCTGTCCCAGTCGGCGGCCCAGGAGGAGATCGACCTCCCCGTGGCCGAGCTGCGGGCGCGCTACCTGCCGGAGCTGGAGCGGTTGCTCCCGGCCGCGCGTGAGGCCGCCGTACGGGACTTCTTCGTCACCAGGGAACGGACCGCGACCTTCGCGCCCGCCCCCGGTGTCGGCGCCCTCCGCCCGGGTCCCCGTACCCGCGCGCAGGGCGTCTGGCTCGCCGGCGCGTGGACCGCCACCGGCTGGCCCGCGACGATGGAAAGCGCGGTCCGCAGCGGTTTGCAAGCCTCCCGAGCAGCTTTGACCGCACTCCGCCATCCCTTCGACCCACGTACCTTCGCAATCGAAGGCCTGGAGCCGGTATGAGCATGACCAGTGCAATCAGAGGAGAGAATGTGACCGCTGGCAACGAGCAGATGACCGCGGGCGTCGACAGAGAGACCGTGACCGTGCTGCTGGAGCGCGGCCGCGAGCTGTCCACGCCGGTGCTGCGCGCCGCCGTGGACCGCCTCGCACCCCCGATGGACACCGTCGCCGCCTACCACTTCGGATGGATCGACGCCGCGGGCAACCCGTCCCACGGCGACAGCGGCAAGGCCGTGCGCCCCGCACTCGCACTGCTGTCCGCCGAGGCGGCGGGCGCCGCCCCCGAGGTGGGCGTCCCCGGCGCGGTCGCCGTGGAGCTGGTGCACAACTTCTCCCTGCTGCACGACGACCTGATGGACGGTGACGAGCAGCGCCGCCACCGCGACACGGTGTGGAAGGTGCACGGCCCCGCCCAGGCCATCCTGGTCGGCGACGCGCTCTTCGCCCTCGCCAACGAGATCCTGCTGGAGCAGGGCACCGTCGAGGCCGGCCGGGCCACCCGCCGGATCACCACCGCCACCCGCAAGCTGATCGACGGTCAGGCCCAGGACATCTCCTTCGAGCACCGCGAGCGGGTCACCGTCGAGGAGTGCCTGGAGATGGAGGGCAACAAGACCGGCGCCCTGCTGGCCTGCGCCTGCTCCATCGGCGCGGTGCTGGGCGGCGCCTCCGAGGCCGACGCGGACGCCCTGGAGGAGTACGGCTACCACCTCGGCCTGGCCTTCCAGGCCGTCGACGACCTGCTGGGCATCTGGGGCGACCCGGCCGCCACCGGCAAGCAGACCTGGAGCGACCTGCGCCAGCGCAAGAAGTCCCTGCCGGTGGTCGCGGCGCTGGCCGCGGGCGGCTCGGCCTCGCAGCGCCTGGCCGAACTCCTGGCCGCGGATGCGAAGGCCGCGGATTCATCGGACCGTAATGACATCGAGTCCTTCGACGAGGAAGAGTTCGCGACCAGGGCGGCGTTGATCGAGGAGGCCGGTGGCCGGGAGTGGACCTCCCGGGAAGCCCGCCGGCAGTACGCCACCGCGATCGCCGCACTCGACAAAATGGACATGCCGGGAGAAGTTCGCCGTAAGCTCGTGGGCCTGGCGGATTTCGTGGTGGTTCGCGAGAAGTAGGGAAACAACTGGAGCGCAGTACGTCGCCGGCCGGGCGCGCGTGACGGCCGACGGCAGCCCCAACACCGCAGACGGAACGACTGTGCAAAGGGGAAGCCATGACAGCGACGACCGACGGCGGTCCCGGGGGCGAGGCGGCCCGCGGGACACCCTCGGCCAGAACGAAGACCTCGGGCGCGATTCCGGAACCGGCGTCAGTTCCCTGGCCCGGCGGCAGCACCGGAACGACCGAGGAGCTCGCGGCCGAGGCCGCGCGCCGGGCCACCGGCCACCTGCTGGCGCGTCAGCATCCCGACGGCTGGTGGAAGGGCGACCTCGAGACCAACGTGACGATGGACGCCGAGGACCTGCTGCTCCGTCAGTTCCTCGGCATCCAGGACGAACGGGTCGTCGGGGCCGCCGCCCGCTGGATCAGGTCCCAGCAGCGCGACGACGGCGCCTGGGCCACCTTCCACGGGGGGCCGCGCGACCTCTCGGCCACCGTCGAGGCCTACGTCGCGCTGCGGCTCGCCGGTGACGCCCCGGAGGAGCCGTGGATGGCCGCCGCCTCGGCCTTCGTCCGCGAGCAGGGCGGCATCGCGCGGTCACGGGTCTTCACCCGGATCTGGCTCGCGCTGTTCGGCTGGTGGCGCTGGGACGACCTCCCGGAGCTGCCGCCCGAGCTCATCTACCTGCCCAAGTGGGTCCCGCTCAACATCTACTCCTTCGCCAGCTGGGCCCGGCAGACCATCGTGCCGCTGACGATCGTCGGCGCCCACCGGCCCGTACGACCCGCCCCGTTCACCCTCGACGAGCTGCACACCGACCCCGCGCGGCCCAATCCGCCGGTCCCGCGGGCACCGCTGTCCAGCTGGGACGGGTTCTTCCAGCGGGTCGACCGGGCCCTGCACGCCTACCGCAAGGTCACCGTCCGTCCGCTGCGCCGTGCCGCGATGCGCTCGGCGGCGCGCTGGATCATCGAACGCCAGGAGAACGACGGCTGCTTCGGCGGCATCCAGCCGCCCGCCGTGTACTCCGTCATCGCGCTCCACCTGCTCGGCTACGACCTCGACCACCCCGTGCTGCGCGCCGGACTCAAGGCGCTGGACGACTTCGCGGTCTGGCCGGACAAGGACACGCGGATGATCGAGGCGTGCCAGTCCCCGGTCTGGGACACCTGTCTGGCGACCATCGCGCTGGCCGACGCGGGCGTCCCCGCCGACGACCCGGCGCTGGTCAAGGCGGTGGACTGGATGCTGGGGGAGCAGATCACCAAGCGCGGCGACTGGGCCGTGCAGCGGCCCGGTCTGCCCTCCGGTGGCTGGGCGTTCGAGTTCCAGAACGACACCTACCCCGACATCGACGACACCGCCGAGGTGGTCCTCGCCCTGATCAGGGTCGACCACCCGGACCCGGAGCGGGTGAAGGCCTCGGTCGACCGCGGGGTGCGCTGGAACGTCGGGATGCAGTCGAAGAACGGCGCCTGGGGCGCCTTCGACGCCGACAACACCAGCGCCTTCCCCAACCGGCTGCCCTTCTGCGACTTCGGCGAGGTCATCGACCCGCCGTCGGCCGACGTCACGGCCCACGTGGTCGAGATGCTGGCCGCCCTCGGCCTGGAGCACGACCCGCACACCCGGCGCGGGATCGACTGGCTGCTCGCCGAACAGGAGCGCAACGGCGCCTGGTTCGGCCGCTGGGGCGTCAACTACATCTACGGCACCGGATCGGTGGTCCCGGCCCTCGTCGCGGCCGGCCTCCCCGCGGGCCACCCCGCGATCCGGCGGGCGGTGGGCTGGCTGGAGTCCGTCCAGAACGAGGACGGCGGCTGGGGCGAGGACCTGCGGTCCTACTCCTCCGACGAGTGGGTCGGCCGCGGCGAGTCCACCGCCTCCCAGACGGCCTGGGCCCTGCTGGCCCTGCTGTCGGCCGGCGAACGCGAGGGCGAGGCCGTACGGCGCGGGGTGCGCTGGCTGGCCCGGACCCAGAAGGAGGACGGGTCCTGGGACGAGCCGTACTTCACCGGCACCGGCTTCCCCCGGGACTTCTCCATCAACTACCACCTCTACCGGATGGTCTTCCCGCTCACCGCCCTCGGGCGCTATGTGCACGGCGAGCCGTTCGGCGGGCTACGGAAGGGGGCCTGATGGGGCCGGCCGGCCCACCTCTGCTCATCGTCTGCGCGCTACGGGTGGAACGGTTCGCCCTGCGCGGCGGCGACCGCAGCCACGCCGCGGGCCCGATCGCGTTCGTGCGCACGGGCATGGGGCCCCAGGCCGCCGAACGCGCCGTCACCGCCGCGCTGCACGACCCCGCCCTGGATGGGGCGGCGGTCCTCACCACCGGCTTCTGCGCCGGGCTGGCCCCCGGGATGCGGCCGGGCGACGTGGTCGTCGCCGACGAGCCGCGTGACGGGGAATCACTCGCCGCCGCCCTCAAGGCGGCGGGACACACCGTGCACGTCGGCCGGCTCGCCGAGTCGGACCACGTCGTACGGGGCCCGGAGCGGGCGGCGCTCCGGGCCACCGGTGCCGTCGCCGTCGACATGGAGTCGGCGGCGATGATGCGGGCCGCGCTCGCCCGGGGTCCACGCCCGGTCGCCGCGGCCCGCGTGGTCGTCGACACGCCCGAGTTCGAGCTCGTGCGGGTCGGCACGCTCCGCACGGGGATCACCGCTTTCCGCGTGCTGAGGGACCTGCTTCCTGCCTTTCTCGATTGGCACCGCTCTACCACGCTCCCCTGGAGGTGAGCTAGATGGCCATGCCACTCCGACAGTCCATCAGGGTCGGCACCTACCTCTTCGAACAGAAAATGCTCCGCAGGCGCGAGAAGTTCCCGCTCATCGTCGAACTCGAGCCGCTCTTCGCGTGCAACCTGAAGTGCGAGGGCTGCGGAAAGATCCAGCACCCGGCGGGTGTGCTGAAGCAGCGCATGCCGGTGGCGCAGGCCGTCGGCGCCGTCCTCGAATCGGGCGCGCCGATGGTGTCGATCGCCGGCGGCGAACCGCTGATGCACCCTCAGATCGACGAGATCGTGCGGCAACTGGTGGCGAAGCGGAAGTACGTCTTCCTCTGCACCAACGCCATGCTGCTGCGCAAGAAGATGGACAACTTCACCCCCTCGCCCTACTTCGCCTTCGCCGTGCACATCGACGGACTGCGCGAGCGGCACGACGAGTCGGTCGCCAAGGAAGGCGTCTTCGACGAGGCGGTGGAGGCGATCAAGGAGGCAAAGCGACGCGGATTCCGGGTCACCACGAATTCGACCTTCTTCAACACCGACACCCCGCAGACCATCATCGAGGTGCTCAACTTCCTCAATGACGACCTGCAGGTCGACGAGATGATGATCTCGCCGGCCTACGCCTACGAGAAGGCTCCCGACCAGGAGCACTTCCTGGGCGTGGAACAGACCCGGGAACTGTTCAAGAAGGCCTTCTCGGGCGGCAACCGGAAGAAGTGGCGGCTCAACCACAGCCCCCTCTTCCTGGACTTCCTCGAAGGCAAGGTCGACTTCCCCTGCACCGCCTGGGCGATCCCCAACTACTCCCTGTTCGGCTGGCAGCGCCCCTGCTACCTGATGAGCGACGGTTACGTGACCACGTACAAGGAGCTCGTCGAGGACACCGACTGGAGCAAGTACGGCCGCGGCAAGGACCCGCGCTGCGCCAACTGCATGGCGCACTGCGGCTACGAGCCGACCGCCGTCCTGGCCACGATGACCTCCCTCAAGGAGTCCATCAGGGCCACCCGGGAGACCATCGCCGGCAACCGCGGGAAGTGACGTCGCGATGACAGCTGTCGAGCCCGTCCAGCTCGGCCTGCCCTCCGTGCCGGCCCGGCCGCTCGCGGAGCGCCGCCGTTCGCGGCGCATCCAGGTCGGGTCGGTGGCGGTGGGCGGCGACGCCCCCGTCTCCGTCCAGTCCATGACGACCACGCTCACCGCCGACGTCAACGCGACCCTGCAGCAGATCGCCGAACTGACCGCGGCGGGCTGCCAGATCGTCCGGGTCGCCTGCCCCTCGCAGGACGACGCGGACGCGCTGCCGCAGATCGCGAGGAAGTCGCAGATCCCGGTGATCGCGGACATCCACTTCCAGCCGAAGTACGTGTTCGCGGCGATCGACGCGGGCTGTGCGGCGGTGCGGGTGAACCCGGGCAACATCCGGCAGTTCGACGACAAGGTGAAGGAGATCGCCAAGGCGGCCTCCGAGGCGGGTGTGCCGATCCGGATCGGGGTGAACGCCGGGTCGCTGGACAGGCGCCTGCTGGAGAAGTACGGCAAGGCCACCCCGGAGGCGCTGGTGGAGTCGGCGCTGTGG
>NZ_JARAVK010000141.1:0-24128 GCF_033792765.1 Streptomyces sp. PA03-6a
CACCCCGACCGATCCGACGCCGTCCTCCCACGCCCTCGTGGGCTACCTGCACTCCAGCTTCGCCAACGGCTCCGGCTACGTCCGCATGGCCGACGTCCCCGCGAGCTGGGACTACATCGACCTCGCCTTCGGCGAGCCCACCTCCACCACCTCCGGCGACATCCGCTTCAACCGCTGCCCGGTCGCCGAGTGCCCGAACGTGGAGTCCGACGCGGAGTTCAAAGCCGCGATCAAGGCCAAGCAGGCGCAGGGCAAGAAGGTGCTGATCTCCATCGGCGGCCAGAACGGCCAGGTCCAGCTCACCACCGCCGCCGCCCGCGACGCCTTCGTCAGCTCCGTCGGCAAGATCATCGACACCTGGGGACTGGACGGTCTCGACATCGACTTCGAGGGCCACTCGCTCTCCCTCAACGCCGGTGACACCGACTTCAGGAACCCGACCACCCCGGTCGTGGTCAACCTGATCTCCGCGCTGAAGACCCTCAAGGCCAGATACGGCGGCGCCTTCGTGCTGACCATGGCCCCCGAGACCTTCTTCGTCCAGCTCGGGTACCAGTTCTACGGCCCGGGCCCGGCCGGCGCCCAGGACCCGCGGGCCGGCGCGTACCTGCCGGTGATCCACGCCCTGCGCGGGGATCTGACACTCCTTCACGTCCAGGACTACAACTCCGGGCCGATCATGGGACTGGACAACCAGTACCACCAGATGGGCGGTGCCGACTTCCACATCGCCATGACCGACATGCTGCTCACCGGCTTCCCGGTCGCGGGCAACACCTCCCGGGTGTTCCCGCCGCTCTCCCCGTCGCAGGTGGCCGTCGGCCTGCCCGCCAGCAGCAACGCGGGCAACGGCTGGACCACCCCGGCCGAGGTGAACAAGGCGCTCGACTGCCTTACCCGGAAGGTCAACTGCGGCGGCTACACCACCCACGGCACCTGGCCCGCGCTGCGCGGCCTGATGACCTGGTCCGTGAACTGGGACAAGTACAGCAACTGGGAATTCCAGCGGAACTTCGACACCTATTTCGGATGACGCCGGACGAACGGGTGGCTCCGCGACCGGCGGAGCCGCCCGTTCCGGCCCGTCCCTCTGTCGCAGCCGACCCGATCATGTAAGGATCTACCCGCACGTATCGGTGGAACAGGCGGAGGTGACGGGATGTCAGCAGCACACCGGCCCAAGGAGTGGGTGCGCAGGGCACTCGTCTGCGGGACGCTGCTGGCCGCCGCGGCGCTCGGGATCCCCGCCCAGGCCTACGCCGCTCCCGACGATCCGGTGCCGGACGACCGGACGCTCGTCGTGCTGCTGGAGCAGCTGCAGGACCTCTACCACAAGGCCGAGCAGGCCACCGAGACCTACGACCAGGCCAAGGCCGAGCTCGACGAGAACCAGAGCAAGGCCGACCGCCTCGACCACCAGCTCGCCGAGGAGCGCACCGCGCTCAGTGACGCCCGCGCACTGGCCGGGCAGCTGGCGCGGGAACAGTACAAGTCCGGTGGCGTCTCCCCGTACCTCAACCTGCTGCTCAGCAAGGACCCGCAGGACGCCTTCGCCCAGGGGCACATGCTCGACCGCGCCGCCGGCAGCCAGGCCGAGCTCGTCGCCCAGCTGGAGAACGGCGAGAAGCGGATCGCCGCGCTCAACCGGGCCCAGCAGCACGCGCTGGACGGTTCGGAGCAGCTGGAGGAGAAGCAGCGCGAGGCCAAGGAGGACATCGAGCGGCAGCTGGCCGACGTCGAACGGATCCTCGCCGGACTGACCGGCGCCCAGATCGAGGACCTCCAGCAGCTGGAGCAGCAGGGCATCGACCAGGCGCAGGCGGCCTTCCTGCGGTCCGGCCGGCTCGGCAGCACGGCACTCGCGCCGTCGAAGGCCGGCAACCGGGCGCTGAGCTTCGCCTACGCCCAGATCGGCAAGCCCTACGTCTGGGGTGCCGAGGGCCCGAAGGCGTACGACTGCTCGGGCCTGACCTCGCAGGCCTGGGAGCACGCGGGCACCACCATCCCGCGCACCAGCCAGGAGCAGTGGAAGCAGCTGCCGCACGTCCCGCTCAACCTGCTGCGCCCCGGCGACCTGGTGGTCTACTTCCCCGGCGCCACCCACGTGGCGATGTACATCGGCAACGGCATGGTCATCCAGGCCCCGCGCCCGGGCGGCTTCGTCAAGATCTCCCCGATCGCCGCCAACCCGGTCCTCGGCGCCGTCCGGCCGGACTCCGACGACCCGTCGATGAAGCACTACGTCTCCCCCGTCGCCCCCAAGTCGGCCCACGACCCGACCCCGCTCGGCGGCGCCTCGAACTCCTGAGGCCGCGGTGTGACCAGGGCCTCAGCGGCATCGGACAGACCTGTCTGTTAGTTTTGCCGTGAGGGGCCCGCCGGGCCCCGGCGAGGACCACGGTGAGCACCATGCCCACGACGGCGAAGCGCCCCCCGGCGCGCGAGCGCATACTGACCACGGCCGAGGCGCTGTTCGCCGCGCACGGCCTGCGCGGCGTGGGGATCGACCGGATCATCGCCGAGTCGGGCGTGGCCAAGTCCACGCTCTACGTCCACTTCCCCTCCAAGGACGAACTGGCCGCCGCGTACCTGCGCAGGGTCGACGACTCCTGGCGGGGCAGGCTGCGCGCCGCCGCGCTGGCGGCCGGGGACGATCCCCGCGAGCAGTTGGTGGGCCTGTTCGACGCCGTCTCGGCCTCGTACGAGCGCCACGGCTTCCACGGCTGCCCCTTCATCAACGCCGCCGCGGAGAGCGAGCCGGGCAGCCTGCCGCACGAGGTGACCTTGGTGCACAAGCGGGCCGTGCGGGCATGGGTGCGCGGGCTGGCCGAGGCGGCCGGCGCCGCGGACCCCGACGAGCTGGCACTGCAGCTGACCCTGCTCGTCGACGGCACCCTGGCCGCGGGCAAGCTCGAACAGGACCCGGCGATGCCGGCCGCCGCCAAGGCCGCGGCGCGGGCCGCGGTCGAGCGGGCCTGCCCGCCCGCCGTCTGATCCCGGCCGCGCCCTCGTCCGCACCATGGGGACGAGGGCGTTCCTTCGACCCTCATCAAACAGACCTGTCTGTTCGAAAGGACATCCGATGACCTCCTCCCGCCCCCCGGTGGCCCCCACCATGCGCGCGGTCCTGCTGGAAGAGTTCGGCAGCCCCCTGATCCTCGGCGCGATCCGCACCCCCGCACCCGGCCCCGGCCAGGTGCTGGTCCGGATCGCGGCCTCCGGGGTGAACCCCCTGGACACCAAGATCAGTGCCGGGAAGGCCGCCCACGCCCGCACCCGGCCGCCCGCCGTGCTCGGCCTCGACCTGGCCGGTGTCGTCGAGGAGGTCGGGGCGGACGTCACCGGCCTCGCACCCGGGGACGAGGTCTTCGGCATGACCGGCGGGGTAGGCGACCTCCAGGGGTCGCTGGCCGAGTACGCGGCCGTGGACGCCCGGCTGCTGGCCCGCAAGCCCGCCGCGCTGACGATGCGTCAGGCAGCGGCGCTCCCCCTGGTCTTCATCACCGCCTGGGAGGGCCTGGTGGACCGGGCGGGCGTGCACGAGGGGCAGAAGGTGCTCGTCCACGGCGGCGCCGGCGGCATCGGGCACGTGGCCGTGCAGCTCGCCCGGGCCCGCGGCGCCGAGGTCTTCGCCACCGGCTCGCCGCGCAGCCTGGAGACCATCGCCGCTCTCGGTGCGACCCCGATCGACCGCACCGCCACCCCGGTCGACGCCTACGTCGCCGAGCACACCGGCGGCGAGGGCTTCGACGTCGTCGTCGACACCGTCGGCGGGGAGACGCTCGACGCCTCCTTCACCGCGGTGCGCACCTACACCGGCCATGTGGTGAGCGCCCTCGGCTGGGGCAGCCACAGCCTCGCGCCGCTGTCCTTCCGAGGTGCCAGCTACTCCGGGGTCTTCACGCTGCTGCCGATGCTCACCGGCCGCGGGCGCGAGCACCACGGCGGGATCCTGCGCGAGGCCGCCGCCCTCGCCGAGGCCGGGGCGCTGCGGCCGCTGGTCGACCCGCGCCGCTTCACCCTGGCCACGGCCGCCGAGGCGCACGGCGTGGTCGAGCGCGGCGAGGGCCGGGGCAAGGTCGTCGTGGACGTCGCCGGGTGACGGTGCCCGGCGGTCAGCGGCGGTAGCAGTACGAGTCCGAGGAGGCGTCGCCGCCTTCCAGGCGCGTCTGGTGCACCCGCAGTCCCCGGAAGTCCGGGCCGTGCGGGAAGAAGCCGCTGTCGACGCGGAGCCCGCCGCGTGAGGTGTCGGCGTCGAGCTTGACCATCCACGGGTCGATGCCCTCGGGGTAGAACTGCGCGTCCCAGGCGGCGTACAGGGAGTTCGTCACGTACACCCGCCGTCCGTCGCGGCTGAGCTCGACCATCTGCGCTCCGCCGCTCAGCGGGACGTCCGGCTCCGCGGGGTGCGTCTGCCGGCCGGTGATGCCGCCCAGCCGCACGGACGCGGTCCGCCTCGGCCGGAGCGGGTCGCCCACGTCGTACTGGTGGAGGTCACCGGTCCCCCACGCGGAGACGTACAGCCACCGGTCGTCCACCGACAGGTCGATGTCGGTGATCAACGGGGGCACGGCGCCGAACGGCCGCAGCGCGGGGGGCAGGTCCTCCGCCCGGGCGGGCTCGGCGGGCAGGGTGATCACCTTGCGGACCGTGAAGTCGCCGCCCTCCCGGGTCCACAGCCACACCGACGCCGACAGGTCCTCGACGTCGACGACGGTGTTCACGAACCCCCAGGTGGCCTCGGGGTCGTGCGAGGGGCGCAGCTCCAGCACCATCTGGTTCTCGTCCCCCAGGTCGACGCGCTGCAGGTGCCGGCCCGTGTCCAGGTCCCAGAAGTGCACCGCGTGCCCGTAGCGGCGGTCCAGCAGCAGTTCGGGCACGAGCCCGTCCTCGATCATCGAGGGGCTGCCCCACTCGCTGGTCACGGCGATGTTCTCGCGCAGGTGCCACCAGACGTCGTAGGCGAGCGACTGCGGTCCGCGCTCGCTCTCCCAGGCCCGCAGCACGTCGAAGGTCTCGTGGTCCAGCAGTGCGACGCCGCCGGGCCCGTCCGCGCCGTCCGCGCCGCCGAGGCAGGACAGGAACACCCCGTCGGGGCCGCAGTGGAGGGTGTGCGGCCGCGAGTAACCGGCCCTGGCGGCGAGCTCCCCGGCCTCGACGACCTTGACCAGGCGCGGGCGGGTGGGATCGGGGCCGGTGTCGAGGACGTGCAGCCGGGAGGAACGCAGGCCCGGGACGATCAGGTAGCGCCGCGCGGCGTGGTGGTGGCCGGCGTGGGCCAGCGCGCTCGAGCAGGCGTTCCAGCCGAAGTGGTGCAGTTCGTCGCCCCGGTCGGGCATCTCGACACGGGCGGCCACCTGGCCGTACACCGGGGATCCCGGATCGGTGACGACGGTGAACAGGGCGTCCGGGCGCTCCCCGGCCGGGTCGAACCCGACGACGTAGGCGAGCTTCTCGGCGGCCGCGGCGACGGCGTCCGCCGGGGTGCGGTACAGGGTGGGGTCACGGTGGCCGTCGCGGTCGTGCTCGGTCGTCGTCATGGCTGTTCCCTCTCCCGTACGGGAGCCCGGACCAGGGGCCTTGCGGCGGACGACCGGGCCCGGCCGTGCGGGATCTGTGTGCGGACGCCGGACAGATGTCCCGTACGACGAGCGTTTCACAGCCCCGGAGAGGTGCCAAGGCGGGACCCGGGGCGCCGGGCCCGGTTGCCGGGACGCGGGCGGCGTTGGACCGGATGCCGGGGCCGGCAATAGGTTGCGGCCTCGTGACCCACGACGACGCCATCGCCATGTCCCCGCCCGTGCGGCCGGCCGAGGGCGAGCCGGTCTTCGTCCCGAAGGCGACGACCGTCGTCGTCGTGGCCGCGCTCGGGACCTGTGTGCTGGTGAACGCCGCGCTGCTCGTCGCCCGGCTGCTCCTCGACCGCGCCGCCGGCGGCTCGGCCGCCGCCCTCGCGCGCGGCGACGAGGTCGTCGCCCTCACCGGTCTGAGCCATCTCGCCTTCGTGCTCACCGGGGTCGTCTTCCTGCGCTGGCTGTGGCAGATGCGGGTGAACGCCGAGGCGCCGGCGCCCGGCGGCCACCGGATGCGTCGCGGCTGGACCACGGGCGCGTGGCTGATACCGCTGGTCGGCTTCGTCCTGCCCAAGCGGATCATCAACGACATCTGGGCCGCCAGTTCCCCGCCCGGACGCCCGCGGCGCACCAGTGTGCTGCTGACCTCGTGGTGGCTGCTCTTCGTGGCGGCGCAGCTCCTCGCCTCCCCCTCCGCCACCACGGGCCCGCCCGCGGCGGAGACGGCCGGCGCCGCGCTCTACGTCCTGGCGGGGGCGCTGTGCATCGCCGTGGTGCTGCGGCTCGCCGCGATGCAGCGGTCGCGCCTGCGGGCCTGAGGGCGGCGGGCCGTCCGGCGCCGGCGGCGTGCACCGCCGGCGCCGCTGGGGCCTGTCGTCAAAGTAGTTCCCCCAGCTTCGCTGGGGGTGCCCCCACCGCCCGGAGGGCGGGCCCCGCGGCTCCCCCCAGCTCCGCTGGGAGGTGCCCCCAGGTGCGGTGCATCGCAAGGCGGAGAGTCGTCCTCGTCGTGGGCTACCCGCACGATTCGACGACTCCCCGGGCCGAAGGCCGGGGGGAGTGCCGTGCCCGGGGGCACCTCCCAGCGCCGGCTGGGGGGAGCGCCGCGGGACGGGGCACCCCCGGCCGAAGGTTGGGGGAGGGACTTTGACGACAGGCCCCAGGCCGTCAGGCCCCGGCGGCCGAGGCCAGGTAGGCGGAGGTCGCCGCGGGGTCGTAGAAGTACGACTCGTAGTCCGACGGGTCGTCGAAGCCGTTGGCGAAGCGGTTCGCGACCGCCGGCAGCTGCCCGGCGGCACCGATCAGGCCCAGGATGTGCTCCGGCGGCGGGCCGAGGAGGGCGTTGGTCCACTTGGTCACCGGCTCGGCGGTGGCCCAGAAGCGGGCGAAGGCGGACTCCATCCAGTCCCGGTCGAAGGGCTTGTCGCCGTGCTCGACGATGGCGTCGAGGTAGGCGGCCGCGCACTTGGAGGCGCTGTTGGAGCCCTGCCCGGTGATCGGGTCGTTGGCCACGACGACGTCGGCGACGCCCAGCACCAGCCCGCCGGAGGGCAGTTCGGCGACGGGGTGCCGGACCACCGGCGCGAAACGCCCGGCCAGGGTGCCGCCGGCGTCCGTCAGCTCGACGTCACGGGCGCGGTCGTACTCCCACGGCAGGTGACGCTGCATCAGTTCAAGGGTGATGCGCAGGTGTTCCTGCGGGTCCTTGACACCGCCGAAGACGTCGAGCGGACCGCCCGGGAGCCCCTCCCAGAAGAGGATGTCGCAGGGGCCGGAGGTGGTGAACGCCGGGATCACGATCAGTTCGCCGGCGCCGGGCACCATGTTGAGCCGCACCGCGTGGAAGTCGGGGTGCTCCGGGCGCGGGCCGAGGCCGTGCACGTAGGCGACGGCCAGCGCACGCTGCGGGCTGTCGTACGGGGAACGCTCGGCGTCCCGGCCGAACATGGAGACCAGCTCGCCCTTGCCCGCCGCGACCATCACCAGGTCGTAGGCGCGGGAGAAGTAGTCCAGGTCGCCTACGGTCACGCCGTGCACGACCAGCTTGCCGCCGCGCTCGACGAAGGTCTCCAGCCAGCCGGCCATCTTCACCCGCTGGTCGACGGACTGCGCGTACGCGTCGAGGCGTCCCACCCAGTCGATGGGCCGTGATCCGTCGGGGGCGGCGACGGAGACCCCCAGGCCCTCGATCCGGGGGGTCTGGTCCTCCCAGAAGCCGAGGCCGAGGTCGCGCTCGTGGCCCAGCGCCGTGCCGAACATGCACTGGGTGGACATGACACGCCCCTGGCGTATCTCGTCCGCCGTGCGGTTGGACATGACGGTGACCTCGTATCCCCGGGACTGCAGGCCCAGGGCCAGTTGGAGCCCGGACTGGCCGGCTCCCACGATCAGTATCTTGCGCAAGGCGGCATGCTCTCTCGTACGGTGCGGCTGGGATGCGTCCGGCGGGCGTCCCCACGACCCCGCCGGAAGACTGCTACTCCGGCTGGGCGACGAGGGCCTGCTTGACCAGGGCCAGCAGTACCTGGATCACCGACTGGCGGTCGCGGGCGTCGCATATCACCACCGGGATCTCGTCCGGCACGGCGAGCGCCTCGCGGACGTCGATCTCGTCGTAGGCGGTGGTGCCCTCGAAGCGGTTGACCGCCACGGCGTAGGGCAGGCCGCTGCTCTCGAAGTAGTCCAGTGCCGGGAAGGCGTCGGCCAGCCGGCGGGTGTCGGCGAGGACGACGGCGCCGATCGCCCCGCGCACCAGGTCGTCCCACATGAACCAGAAACGCTGCTGGCCGGGGGTGCCGAACAGGTAGAGCACCAGCTCCCGGTCGAGGGTGATCCGGCCGAAGTCCATCGCCACCGTGGTGGTGGTCTTGTCCGGGGTGGACCCGAGGTCGTCGATGTCCTCACTGGCACTGGTCATCACCGCCTCGGTGGTGAGCGGGGTGATCTCCGAGACCGTGCCGACGAAGGTGGTCTTGCCCACGCCGAAGCCGCCCGCCACCACGATCTTGGTCGAGGTGGGGGCCTGGCTCACGTCCAGCTGCCACTCCTGCAGGCCGTCTTCTTCCGCGAGGGACGACATGTCAGAGCCTGCGAAGTCCACCGAGAACCCTCTCCAGCAGTGCGCGATCCGGGGCGCCGGGCCCGTGCCCGGTCCCGTACACGCGGATCCTTCCCTGATCGGCCAGGTCGCTGAGCAGCACCCGGACGACGCCGAGCGGCATGCGCAGCAGCGCCGAGATCTCCGCCACCGAGCGCATCCGGCGGCACAGCTCCACGATGGCCCGCATCTCCGGCATGACGCGCTCGGCCCAGCTGCCCGAGGTCAGCTCCCTGCGTTCGGTGGAGGCGTCGATCGTCGCGACGAAGGTCTCCACCAGCAGCACGTGGCCGAAGGACGTACGGCCGCCGGTCAGCGCGTACGGGCGCACCCGGGCGGCCCTGCGCCCGGCACCCCGTACGGGGAGGACGGCGGCCGCCCGGGCCGCGGCGATCACCGGACGGCGCATCAGCGGCCCCCCTCGATCGCCTGGCGCAGCTCCGTGCGGAGCGCCGGGGTGAGCACGTGGCCGGCCCGGCCCACGAACAGGGCCATGTGGTAGGCCACCACGCTCATGTCGCACTCGGCGTCCGCGTGGACGCCGAGCAGCGAACCGTCCCCGATCGTCATCACGAACACGCTGCCGTTCTCCATCGCCACCCCCGTCTGGCGCACGCCGCCGCCGTCCATCAGGCGCGCGGCGCCGTCGGTCAGCGAGGCGATGCCGGAGACCACCGTGGCCAGGTCGGCGGAGGTGCCCGCCGGGCCCTTGGGGCGTCCGCCCGCGCCGTCCTCCGCGCCTTCGTCAGCCGCGTCGGCCTCGTCCTCGGGCTCCGAGGTCAGCAGCAGCAGTCCGTCCGAGGACACGACGGCCACGGAGCGGACCCCGGGCACGTCCTCCACGAAATTGCTCAGCAGCCACTGGAGGCTACGTGCCTCGTGGCTCAGGCCCCGTTCACTCTGGGTGTCCGTACCGGCCGACATCAACCGCGTGCCTCCTCGACGCCTTCGGCTTCGACTTGTTGGTGTCCCCCCGAACTGCCTTCTGCCGCGGCCGCGTCCGCGGCCGCCCTCGGCGCGGGCAGGCCGCGCCGGATCTCCTGCGTCTCGGCCTCGGCCTCCGCCCGGCCGTCGCGCAGACCCCGGGCGAAGCCGCCGAGCTTGCGCCGCAGCTCCTCCGGGTCCACCCCGCCGCCCTGCTGGGCCCGCCCACGGAGCTGCGGTTCACCCGACAGCCCCGTGGACCGCGGCACCCGCTGCGGGAGCCCCTTGGCGGTCAGCGCCACGCCGTCCGGCACCTCCACGGAGGCCGGAGCCGGTGCCGCGGGCGGTGCAGCGGGCGCCTCGGCGGCTTCGGCCGGTGCCGGCCCGGTTTCCGGGGCCGGTGTCGGGGCGGGGGCGGGCTGGTCGGCGCGGGCGTGCTCGATGGCGTCGCCCCCGGGTCCGGGCGCCTCATCGGGCGCCGGCTCCGTCACGGGCTCCACGGCCGCCGGTGCCGTCCGCGCCGCCTTCCCGGCCTGCTCGGCGCGTGCGCTCCGCAGCGCCGTGCCCGGCTGCCACGGCTCGCCCGCGACGGCCGCCTCCACGGGGGTCTGCGGGCCGTCCGGGTCCTCCGCCGGCGCGGTGAGCGCCGCGGGGACGACCACCACGGCGGTGGTGCCGCCGCGCTTGGCGTCGCGGAGCTGGACGCGGATGCCGTGCCGGGCGGCGAGCCGGGCGACGACGTAGACGCCCATGCCGGTGGCCTCGCCGCCGGAGGCCTGCTCCGCGGGTTCGGCCTGCGTCAGCAGCGCGTTGAGCTCGTCCAGCCGGACCGTGGGGATGCCGATGCCCTGGTCCTCGACCGACAGCATCAGCTCGCCGCTCTCCAGCATCCAGCCGGACAGCTCCACCTCGGTCTCCGGCGGGGAGAACGCGGCCGCGTTCTCCAGGAGCTCGGCGACCAGGTGGCTGAGGTCGTCGGAGGCGAAGCCGGCGATGCGTCCCGCGGGCAGCTGCTGGATGCGGACGCGCTCGTACTTGTCGATCTCGGAGACCGCGGCGCGCGCCACGTCGACCAGCGGGACGGGCTTGGGCTGCGCGTGACCGTGTTCTGCTCCGGCGAGCAGCAGCAGGTTCTCGCTGTTGCGGCGCATGCGGGTGGCCAGGTGGTCCAGCTTGAACAGCTGGGCGAGCTCGTCCGGGTCGTGGACCAGTTCCTCCAGCCGCTCGATCAGCGTGAGCTGGCGCTCGACCAGACCGAGGGTGCGCAGCGTCAGGTTGACGTAGGTGCCGTGGACGTTGCCCTGCAGGCTGCCCAGGCGCGTGGTGAGCGCCTCCTGCCGGCCGTGCAGCAGGTCGCGTTCCGCGGCGAGGGCGTCCCGTACGCCCTGGAGCTTGGTGTGTTCGGCGTCCTGCGCGGCGACGCGCTCGCGCAGCCCGGCGACCTCGGCGCGCAGCGCGTTGACCGCCCGGGCCGTCGCCGCGAACTCGTCGGAGCCGACGATCCTGACCTGCTCGCCCGCGGGGACGTCCCCGCGGGCGAAGCGATTGAGCGCGGCGGCCGGCCGGGTGATGGAGCGGGCCGTGGAGACGCCGACGCCGAGGACGAGCAGGAAGCACACGGAGGCGAGGGCGACGTGGAGTTCGAGGGCCGTCACGTCGTCGTCGCGCAGCGCGGCGAGCCGGTCGGCGGCGGCGGCCGCGAGCGAGGACTCGACGCCGCGCATCATGTCGATCCGCGCGGAGAGCGCCGCCTGGACCGCTCCCGGCTTGAGCGCGCGGTCGGCGGCGGACAGCGAGGAGCTGTTCAGCAGCTGCTTCAGGCGCTTGTCGGCCTGGTTGACGTCGGAGCCGGTGACCGTCTGGTCGTACTGCTCGACCGCGGCCTGCGAGGCCCCGCCGCGGAAGTCGGCGAGCGCGGACCGCTCGCTGACGGCGGCGGTCTGCGCGGCACCGATCAGGGCGGACTCCCCGCCGCCCGCGGTGAGCGCGCCGACCAGCAGGCCGCGCTGGACGGAAGCCTGGTCGACGGCGCGGGCGAGTCCGGGCAGCGCGGTGGTGTCGGCGGAGGCGCCGCGGGCGGGCAGCGAGCGGGCGACGGCGGCGCCGACCCCGTTCAGCGCCCGGATCGCCGGGTCGTAGGCCGCGACGGCCGCCTCGGCGGAGCCGGGGCCGGAGAGCACCTTCTGCCGGACGGCCGGGAGTTCCCCGAGCTGCCGGACGACCTCGGCGGTCGCGTCGGCGAAGGCCGGGGCGTCGTCGGTGTCGGTGTCGGCCGCCGCCGTCAGCACCTCCTGGACCTGGCGGTCGACCCGCTCCCGCTGGGCCTCGGAGACGCCCGTGCCGCCCTCGGTGGAGCGGCCGCCGGCCACGAAGACGGCCATGCCGTCGCGTTCGTCGGCCAGGGCGTGGGACAACGAGACCGCCTGGGCCTCCAGTCGCGCCATGCCAACCAGCCGCTGGGACTCGGCCAGATCGCGCACGCCCGTGGCCACGCCCGGGGCGGAGGCGGCCAGGACCGTGACGGCGCAGATCAGCAGGGCGCCCAGCAGTCTCTGCCGTACGCGCTTGGTCCGCGGGTTACGTCGTGTTCGCACCGGTGCTCGCTATCCCGTCTCGCCTGGTCCACTGGTCCCGAGATGACGACACATCGGCCGAGCGCCGAGCACGGCAACGTCTGGCCTCATCCCGGCATCGTCCCGACCTTCTCAGGCCGGCCCGGAATGCAGATGTGCGTCCCCCGCCTCGACACCCGAACGAGTGAATCGCAACGACAAGTTGACGTTCAACTCCCCGGCTGGATCGTTACGCGCACGCCCCCCGGCCGTCCGGGACCGGAACTGGCATCGGAGCCGCCGCCCTGGCAGGATGCGCACCTTCACTGACCGGTAACCCCCGGCGAGCGCCCCCGGGGTTCGAACAGCTCCCCCGGGCGGCTGCTGCAGACTGGCCGCATGCGCATCGAGACGGCGACCGAGCCCGGCAGCCCCGGACGCCCCAACGAGGACTTCGTCGCGGTGGCCATGCCCGCGTCAGGCGGCGGCGGTTCACTGGTCCTGCTGGACGGCGTCACCCCTCCCGACGGCCCCACGGGATGCCGTCACGACGTCCCCTGGTACGTCGCCGAGCTGGGCGGATCCATGATCGAACTGTCCGTTTCGCCCGCGGCCCCGAGCCTGGCGCAGTGTCTCGCGGAATCCGTCCTGCGCACCGCCGACGCGCACCGCGGCAGCTGTGACCTTTCTCACCGCCGCACCCCGCAGGCGACCGTGGTGGCGGTCCGGTGGAATGCGGACACGGTGGAGCATCTGGTGCTATCCGACTCGGTGTTGCTCATCGAGGACACCACAGGTCACGTCGGTGACGTGCGCGACGACCGGCTGGGCCGGCTGCCCGGTCCGGTGCCCGCGCTGCGCGCCGCGGTGCGTGCCCTGCCGCGCGGCACGGCCGCCCGTGCCGAGGCCGCCGCGGAGTACGGGCGGGCGGTGGAGGCCCTGCGCAACGCCGAGGGCGGCTTCTTCACCGCGGCGGCGGACCCCGCGGTCGCCGAGCGCGCCGTCACGGGCACCCGGCCGCGCTCGCAGGTCCGCGCGGTCGCGGCCCTGACGGACGGCGCCGCCCGGCTGGTCGAGGTCTTCCACGAGCATGACTGGCAGGGCACGTTCACCCTGCTGCGCGAGGCCGGCCCCGAGGAGCTCCTGCGGCGCGTGCGCGCCGCGGAGTCCGCCGACCCGGACGGCACCCGCTTCCCCCGCGGCAAGGCGCGCGACGACGCGACCGCGGTGTTCGCGCAGTGGTGACGACGGCGTTGCCGCGCGCCGGGCGGAGGCCGCGCGGGTCAGGCGCCGTCCTGCTCCTGCGAGTCGTTCAGCTGGCCCAGCAGCCGGGCCAGTTCCCGCAGTTCGTCCCGGTCCCAGCCGCTGAGCCGGCTGACGTAGCGCGCCCGGCGCGCGGTGCGGACGCGTGAGAAGCGCTCGGCGCCCCCCGTGGTGAGCTGCACCAGGTAGGCCCGGCCGTCGGCGGGGTCGGGTTCGCGCCGGATGAGCCCGAGCACCTCCATGGCGCGCAGTTGACGGCTCATCGTGGCCTTGCCGACGCCGAAGTAGCCGGCGAGCACGGTGGCCCGCTCGGGGCCGGTCTCGGCGAGCCTGGCGAGGATCCCGTACGCCGCGGGCTCCAGGTCCGGATGGACCTCGCGGGCCATCTCGCCGGAGGAGGCGCGGGCGCGCCGCAACAGGACGGTGAGCTCGCGTTCGAGCGCCTCCATCACGGGGTCCGCCTCCCCGGGGGAGCCGGCGGTTCCGGCCACCTCGTCACCCGCTTTCCGTTGTGAAGACCTGTCGTATCCGGCCGCCGTGCACACAGCGTCCCCAGTATTTCGCAGACGCGGACGCACAGCGTGACCAGGGGCCCTTCCCCGCCCGGTGTCCCCGCCCCGCACGGCCCGGCCGCGCGGACGCCACCGCGTGGGCCGCTTGCCGGACGCACGGGAGCGGCCCCTCCTCAGGCCGTGGGAGGGGCCGCTCTCCATTCACCCGGTCAGGGCCTGACTCAGGCCGCGACCGAGGCTTCCAGCCCGGAGTCCGCGCCGGTGACGGCGGGCTCCAGGGCCAGCTTGAGCACGTGCCGGACGTCCGAGACCGCGTGGACCTCCAGCTTCTCCAGGACCTCGGCGGGGACGTCGTCCAGGTCCGCCTCGTTCCTCTTGGGGATCACCACGGTGGTGATCCCGGCGCGGTGCGCCGCCAGCAGCTTCTGCTTGACGCCGCCGATCGGCAGCACGCGCCCGGTCAGCGACACCTCGCCGGTCATCGCCACGTCGGTGCGGACCCGCCGCCCCGACAGGAGCGAGGCCAGCGCGGTGGTCATGGTGACACCCGCGCTCGGGCCGTCCTTGGGGACCGCGCCCGCGGGGACGTGGAGGTGGACGCCGCGCTCCTTCAGGTCGCCGACCGGCAGCTCCAGTTCGGCGCCGTGCGAGCGCAGGAAGGAGAGCGCGATCTGCGCGGACTCCTTCATCACGTCGCCCAGCTGCCCGGTGAGCTGCAGCCCGCTGCCGCCGGTCTCCGGGTCGGCCAGCGAAGCCTCGATGTAGAGGACGTCGCCGCCCGCGCCGGTCACCGCGAGGCCGGTGGACACGCCGGGCACCGCCGTGCGCCGCTCCTGCGGGTCCTGCGCCGACTCCGGCACGTGGTGCGGCCGCCCGATGAGGTCCCGCAGGTCCTGCGGGGTCACCGTGAACGGCAGCTCGCGCTCGCCGAGTTCGTGCTTGGCCGCGACCTTCCGCAGGATGCGGGCGATCGAACGCTCCAGGGTGCGCACGCCCGCCTCGCGGGTGTACTCCCCGGCCAGCCTGCGCAGGGCCGCGTCGTCGACCGTCACCTCGTCCTCACCGAGCCCGGCCAGCTCGCGCTGGCGCGGCAGCAGGTGGTCACGGGCGATGACGACCTTCTCGTCCTCGGTGTAGCCGTCCAGCCGCACCAGTTCCATGCGGTCCAGCAGCGGCTCCGGGATGGCCTCCAGGACGTTGGCGGTGGCGAGGAACACCACGTCGCTCAGGTCCAGTTCGACCTCCAGGTAGTGGTCCCGGAAGGTGTGGTTCTGGGCCGGGTCCAGGACCTCCAGCAGGGCGGCGGCCGGGTCGCCGCGGTAGTCGGAGCCCACCTTGTCGATCTCGTCCAGCAGGACCACCGGGTTCATGGACCCGGCCTCCTTGATGGCGCGCACCAGCCGGCCGGGCAGCGCGCCGACGTAGGTGCGCCGGTGCCCGCGGATCTCCGCCTCGTCGCGGACGCCGCCGAGCGAGACCCGCACGAACTTCCGCCCCATGGCGCGGGCCACGGACTCCCCGAGCGAGGTCTTGCCGACGCCGGGCGGGCCCACCAGGGCCAGCACCGCGCCTCCGCGGCGGCCGCCGACGACCCCGAGCCCGCGGTCGTTGCGGCGCTTGCGCACGGCCAGGTACTCGGTGATGCGTTCCTTCACGTCCTCCAGGCCCGCGTGGTCGGCGTCCAGCACCGCCCGCGCGCCGGGGATGTCGTAGGCGTCCTGGGTCGTGGTGTTCCACGGCAGCTCCAGGACGGTGTCGAGCCAGGTGCGGATCCAGCTGCCCTCGGGGGACGCGTCACTGGACCGCTCCAGCTTCTCGACCTCCTTCAGGGCGGCCTCGCGCACCTTCTCGGGCAGGTCGGCGGCCTCGACGCGGGAACGGTAGTCGTCCGCCTCGTCCTCCGGGTCGCCGTTCAGCTCGGCCAGCTCCTTGCGGACGGCCTGGAGCTGCTGCCGCAGCAGGAACTCGCGCTGCTGCTTCTCCATGCCCTCCTGGACGTCCTTGCGGATGGTCTCCGCGACGTCCTGCTCGGCCAGGTGGTCACGCAGCCACTGCGTGGCCAGCTTCAGCCGGGCGACCGGGTCCAGGGTCTCCAGCAGCTCGATGCGCTGGCTGGTGGTGAGGAAGCCGGAGTAGCCGGCGTTGTCCGCGAGCTGCGAGACGTCCTCGATCTGCTGGACGCGGTCCACGACCTGCCAGGCGCCGCGCTTGCGCAGCCAGCTGGTGGCCAGGGCCTTGTACTCCTTCATGAGCTCCGCGACGGTGCCGGGGGCCTCGGCCGGTGCGGTCTCGGAGAGCTCGGTGCCCTCCACCCACAGGGCGCCGCCGGGGCCGGTCGTGCCGGCGCCGATGCGCACGCGGCTCACCGCGCGGATCACGGCACCGGGATCGCCGTCCGACAGACGTCCCACCTGCTCCACGGTGCCCAGCGTGCCCACGCCGGCGTAGTCCCCGTCCACCCGGGGAACGAGCAGCACCCGCGGCTTGTTGCCGAGTCCGGGCCGACCGGACCGCTGGGCGGCCTGCGCCGCCTCGACCGCGGCGCGCGCCTCGGCGTCGGTCAGGTCCACCGGCACGACCATGCCGGGCAGGACCACCGAGTCGTCGAGGGGCAGCACGGGCAGGGTGAGCGGCGCGAACGCCGACGAAGACGACTGAGCCATTATCTCTCCCTAAGCAATCAAGTTGAGCTATGCAGACTCAATGCATCTGATGCCCCTGGTGTTCCCCGAGCCGTGTTCGCTCTGAGCGATCGGCCGCGGCGCAGGACGCGCGCCTCCTCCGCCGCCCCCGAGAACCGTTCGCGGGGGCGGCGGCGATAGAGGGGCGTGAGACTCTTCCGCCCCATGAGCCACGAGCCGCCCGGAGACGACGCGCTGATGCGCGCGATCGCCCGGGGCGACACCCAGGCCCTCGCAGATCTGTACGACCGCCATTCCGGATGGCTGCACGCCCGGCTCTCGCGGCGCTGCCCGGACCCGGAGACCGTCCGGGAGGTGCTGCAGGACACCTTCGTGGCGGCCTGGCGCTCGGCGGGCACCCACGGCGGCGGGGCCGCGGGTGGCTGGTTGTGGGTGATCGCCGCCCGGCGGCTGGCGGACGCCCGCCGTGCCGCGGTGCGGGCCGGCACCCGCGACCTCCTGGCCGCGGAGGAGCCCGGCACCACCCCCTCCGCCGAGGAGCACGTCCTCGCCGGCCTGGAGTACGGCGACGTCGGCGCCGCGCTCGACCGGATCTCCCCCGAACTGCGGGCCGTCCTGCGGGCGACCGTGATCGACGGCCTCACCACGCGGGAGGCCGCGCGCCTGCTCGGGATACCCGAAGGCACCGTCAAGACCCGGGCCTCGCGGGCGCGCCGCGAACTGCGCTCCGCCCTCGCCGCCCTCGGCACCGCAGGAGGAGCCGCATGCTGACCCCCGCCCGGGGACGCCTCGCGTGGCGCACCCCCGGAACCCCGCAGGCGGACCGGACCGGCTGGCACGTGCCGGACGGCACGGCCGCCGCCTACGCCGACGGCACGCTCGCCGACCCCGCCGCCTGGTCGGTGGACAAGCACCTGGAGTCCTGTGCGGCCTGCGCCGCCCGGATCTCCTCACTGGCCAGGGCGGGCGAGGGCGGAGCGGTCCTCTCCGAGGTCCGGGACGCGGTGCTCACCGCGGCCACGGGCACCGCGCCCCGGCCGGCCCCGCCCCTCGCGCGGGCGGCCGGGGCCCGACCCTGGCACGCCGCCGTCCGCTCCGCGCGCACGCTGCGTCCGGCCTGGGTGGCGTCGGTGCTGCTGACGCTGGCGGTGGCCGTGGCCCTGACGCGTCTGGGCGGGGCGCCGCAGGGACGCCCCTGGCTTCTGGTGCTCGCCCCGGCGCTGCCGCCGGTGGGCGTGGCCCTCGCGTACGGGAGGTACGGCGACCCCGCCCACGAACTGGCCGCGTCGACACCCTCCGGGGGGCTGCGGCTGCTGCTCACGCGCACCGCAGCCGTGCTGGCGGTGTGCGTGCCGCTGCTGACCGCCGCCGGGGGCGTCCTGGCGGGCACGGGCGGCGCGGTGGCGTGGCTGCTGCCGGGGCTCGTGCTGACCGCGGCCACGCTCGCGCTGGGCAGCTGGACCGGCTGCCACCGGGCCGCCGCCGTGGTGACGGCCGGCTGGCTGTGCGCCGTCGTCCTCTGCGGGCTCCCGCCCGGGTCCGCGCCCCTGCTGCTCTCCCCCGCCGCGCAGCCCGCCTGGGCCGCGGCCGGCGCCGCCTGTGCCCTTCTCCTGACCCTTCGCCGTACCGCTTTCGACCACCTGGAGCGCCCATGACGACCGAGCCGACCGTCTCCCTCGACGGTCTGACCGTGAGACATCGCCGGACCACCGCCCTGGACGCCCTCGACCTGCGCATCGGGCGCGGGGTCCACGGGCTGCTCGGCCCCAACGGCGCCGGCAAGACCTCGCTGATCCGGGTGCTCGCCACTGTGGCCGGGTACCGGTCGGGCCGCCTGGAACTGCTGGGCCACGACCCGGCGACCCAGGCCGGGCGCACCGCGATCCGGCGGCGCCTGGGCTACCTGCCGCAGGAGTTCGGCTACTACCCGGGCTTCACGGTGCGCGAGTTCGTGGCGTACGTGGCCTGGCTGAAGGAGATGCCCAAGGCCGCGGTGCCGGCGGCCGTCGACCGCGCGATGGAGCGGGTCGGCGTCGCCGAGCGCGCCGACGTGAGGATCAGGACCCTGTCCGGCGGCATGGTGCGCCGGGTCGGCATCGCCCAGGCCATCGTCAACGACCCCGACCTGCTGCTGCTCGACGAGCCGACCGCCGGTCTCGACCCGGAACAGCGGGTGGAGTTCCGCGCCCTGCTCAGGGAAGTGGGCACCACGGCGACCGTCCTGGTCTCCACCCATCTCGTCGAGGACGTGGCCACCGCCTGCACGGACGTGACGCTGCTCGACGGCGGACGGGCCGCCTTCCGCGGCACCGCGGCGGAGCTGGCCGCGGCCGGGGACGACGACGCGGCCGGGGACAGCCCGATCGAGCGCGGCTACACGGCGGCGCTGCGCCGTCACCGCGGTGCGGCCTCCGGCGTCCGGGAGGCCGCCGTATGAGCGCCCCTGGCACCCTGGCCACCACTCCCCCGGCGCCTTCCGCCACGCCCCGTGTCCACCGCGTTCACCGTGTCCACCGCACCGAGCTGCTGCGCGGCTTCGGGGCGTGGACGGGGGCCGCCGTGGCCGGCAGCGTCCTCGTCACCGTCCTGGCCAGGCGGTACTCACTGGGGGACGACTGGGCGGTGCTCCACGGCGCGCTGCGCGAGGCAGGCCTGCTCCTCGGCGGTCCGCTCGCCCTCGCCGCCGGCTGCTGGCAGGGCGGACGCGAACGGCGGCGCGGCACCGGCGACCTGCTCGCCTCGGCCGCGCGGCCGCCGCTGCGCAGGGCGCTGGTCGCGGCCCTGCCCTCGATGGCCTGGCCGGTGCTGGGCTATCTGGCGGCGGTCGGCGTGTGCCTGGCGCTGGTCCTGCCGTACGCGTCCCACGGGCACCCCGCGTGGGACCGGCCGGCCGCGGACGCGGTGGCGCTCGGGGCTCTGGGCGCGCTCGGCTTCGCGGCGGGGCGGGCACTGCCCTGGCGCTTCGCGGCACCGCTGCTCGCGGTCGCCGGGTATCTGCTGCTCGGCATCGGCGCCTACGGCGAGTCGGGCGCCACGGTACTCAGCCCCGCGTACGCCGGCCCCTCCGGTGACGCCCCGGTGTGGTGGGCCGCCCCTCTCGCTGCGGTGTGGTTCGCCGGAACGGCCGCGGCCGCGCTGCTGGCCGGTCACGCCAGGCGGCGGTTGCTCGCCGTCCTGCCGCTGGTCGTCGCCGTCGCGGCCGCGTCCGTCCTGTACCGGAGCGGCGCCGACCTGTGGCGGCCCGACCCCGCCGCGTCCGCGCTCGTCTGCGACCAGGGCACCCCCACGGTGTGCGTCCGCGCGGCGCACGGCTCGGCCCTGCCCGCGGTGCGTGCGGTGGTGGACCGCGTCGACGCCCGGCTGGACGGCGCCCCGGGAGCGCCCGTCCGGTACCGCGAGGGGGGATCGCCGGAGACGGCGCCGCCCGGGGAGGTCCGGTTCCAGCTGTACGGCGGCGTCTTCCGAGGCCGCCTGGGCGACGACGGCATGCTCTACCGGGACTTCGTGTACGCCGTCTCCTCCTCGGCCGCATGCGAGAGGGACCGAGCCGGTGCGCGCGCGTACGCCAACGAGTACGCCGCCCAGGAGTGGCTGGGCCTCGGGAGTCCCCTCTTCACCGTCGACCCGGCCCAGGCGCGCCTGGCGCGGTCGGGGGCGCAGCGCCTGCGCGCCATGACGGCCGCCGACCGCCGCGCCTGGTTCGGCCGCTACCTGGCCGGCGTCCGGGCCTGCGACGTCGGCGAAGTCCCCGCGCCGTGACCCCCACCGGACCCGTCGAGGAGCCCTCACGATGACGCCGACCCTTCTGCCCCTCTATCTCCGCTCACGCGGTCTGCCCGGCACCGCCGCCGCGCTGGCCGTCCTCTTCGCCGCCTCCCGCTGGGGCGCGGACTGGCTGGTCAGCCGGCCGTTCTTCGGCACAGGCGCCCGCGTCCCGGTGGTCGTCCTCGCCCCGGTCCTCGCGGCGGCCGTCACCGGGATCTCCCTCCACACCCACTCCGGGGAGGTGGACCGCGGGGCCCCGCTGCCCTGGTGGCGGTGGCGGGCCGTGCACCTGATCGCCCTCACCGGGCCGGCGGTGCTCTGGCTGGGCGCGGCGGTCCCCGGGGACCCGGACCGCTTCGGTGCCCCGACGATGGTCCGGGGCGTGATCGGCTTCACCGGCCTCGCGGCCGCGGGCGCCGCCGTCCTGGGTGCCCGGCTGAGCTGGCTGCCGCCCGTGCTCTACGGCGGCAGCGTCTACCTCGCGGCTCCCCGCACTCCGGGCGGGGCGGCCGCGGTGTGGGCCTGGTCGATGCAGCCGGGCGCCCAGCCCGCGGCCTGGGCGACCGCCGCCGTCCTCTTCGCGGGCGGCGCCGCCCTGGTGGCCGTCCGGGGACCGGCCCCGGGCCGCTGCGGGTGAAAAACCCCGTCCGGCCCGGCGGGTCATCTCATTACGCTGGGTCCATGGACGCGAACGAAGAGGAACGGCCCGTCACGCTCGACCGTCGTGACGGGCCGTACGGGGAGGTCGCGCTCCGGCGCAGCGGCGGGCGCTACGAGATCATCGCCAACGGCACCTTCCTGATGGACACCTCCGACGGCCGCTCGGAACGACTGCTGGTCGACGCGGCGCTGGGCGCCCTCCCGGCGGACCGGGCCGAGCCGTCGGTGCTGATCGGCGGCCTCGGGGTGGGTTTCTCGCTCGCGCGGGCGGCGGCCGAGCCGCGCTGGGCGCGGATCGCGGTGGCCGAACGGGAACGGGCGGTGATCGACTGGCATCACACGGGCCCGCTGGCGGACTTCTCCGAGCACGCGCTGGAGGACCCGCGGGTGAGCGTCGTCGAGGGCGATCTGGTGGCGTACGTGCGGGAGGCGGACGTGACGTACGACGCGCTGTGCCTGGACATCGACAACGGCCCCGACTGGACGGTCACCGAGGGCAACGGGGGGCTGTACGGACCGGAGGGTCTGGCGGCCTGCAGGGAGCGGCTCGAACCCGGCGGCGTACTGGCGGTATGGTCTGCGCAGCCGTCCGCCGCGTTCGACGACGCCTTGCGGTCGGCGCAGTTCACGCAGGTCCGGACCATCGAGATCCCGGTGAATCGGGGCGTTCCGGATGTCGTGCACCTGGCAATCAAACCCGCATAGCCGCGTCGCCGTCCCGCCCCGTACGCTGCTGCGCAACGCAAACGACCATGGGGGACCCCACATGGACAGCACACAGCCGACGACCGCCGACGCCGCAGCGGTGGCGGCCACCCCCGGTGCGCAGCGCCGCGTGCTGGTGGTGGAGGACGACGCGACGATCGCCGACGCCATCGCGGTACGCCTGCGGGCCGAGGGCTTCCAGGTCCGCACCGCGGGCGACGGCCCCGCCGCCGTGGAGACCGCCGCCTCCTGGCAGCCCGACCTCCTCGTCCTCGACGTCATGCTCCCCGGGTACGACGGCCTGGAGGTCTGCCGCCGCGTGCAGGCCTCGCGGCCGGTCCCGGTGCTGATGCTGACCGCCCGCGACGACGAGACCGACATGCTGGTCGGGCTCGGCGTGGGCGCCGACGACTACATGACCAAGCCCTTCTCGCTGCGCGAGCTGGTCGCCCGGGTGCACGTGCTGCTGCGCCGCGTGGAGCGCGCCACGATCGCCGCCCGCGACCCGCGCGGCGCCAACATGCAGCTCGGCGACCTGGAGATCGACAACGCCCAGCGGCGGGTCCGGGTCCGGGGCGCCGACGTGCACCTCACCCCGACCGAGTTCGACCTGCTGGTCTGCCTGGCCCAGCAGCCGCGCGCGGTGCTCTCCCGGGAGCAGCTGCTGGCCGAGGTCTGGGACTGGGCGGACGCCTCCGGCACCCGCACCGTCGACAGCCACGTCAAGGCGCTGCGGCGGAAGATCGGCGCGGAGCGCATCCGTACCGTGCACGGCGTCGGCTACGCGCTCGAGACGCCCACGCCGTGAGCCCCTACAGCGCGCCGCGCCCGCCGAAGCTGCGGGAACGTGTCTGGGCCGCGCTGAGGCCGTACGACCCCTTCCGGTCGATCAAGGCGGCGCTGCAGTACCTGGTGCTCGCCTCCGTGCTGATCACCACGGGCCTGGTCTTCGTGGCGATGCACTCCGCGACCGAGATCCGGATCATCACCATCTTCTCGATCATCGCCTCGCTGCTGATCTCGCAGCTGGTGGCGCACGGGCTGACCGCGCCGCTGCGCGAGATGACCTCGGCCGCCGGCGCCATGGTGCGCGGCGACTACAGCCGGCGGGTCACCGCCGTGCGCCGCGACGAGGTCGGCGAACTGGCCGAGACCTTCAACCGGATGGCCGCCGACCTGGAGGCCGTCGACCGGCACCGCAAGGAGCTGGTGGCGAATGTCTCACACGAACTGCGCACCCCGATCGCGGCGCTCCGCGCGGTCCTGGAGAACGTCGTCGACGGGGTCTCCGAGGCCGACACGGAGACGATGCGCACCGCGCTGCAGCAGGCGGAGCGGCTGAGCCTGCTCGTCGCCCACCTGCTGGACCTCTCCCGCCTGGACAACGGCATCGTGCCGCTGGACGCCAAGCGCTTCGAGGTCTGGCCGTACCTGTCGGCCGTGATCAAGACGGCCGGCCTCGGCCTGAAGGACGCCAGGGCGCACGGCGGCCGGGCGCGCAAGGACGTCCACCTCCACCTGGACGTCTCACCGCCGGAGCTGACCGCGTACGCGGACGCGGAGCGGCTGCACCAGGTGGTCGCCAACCTGATCGACAACGCCGTCAAGCACAGCCCGCCCAGCGGCCGGGTCACCGTCCGCGCCCGGCGCGGCACCGGTCCGGGCAGCCTCGACCTGGAGGTCCTGGACGAGGGCCCCGGCATACCCGAGGCCGAGCGCACCCGCGTCTTCGAGCGGTTCAACCGCGGCACCGCGGGACCGGGGGACGGCGGGACCGGGCTGGGACTGGCGATCGCGCGCTGGGCGGTGGACCTCCACGGCGGACGCATCGCGGTGGCCGAGTCCCCCCGCGGCTGCCGGATTCGCGTCACCCTCCCGGGGTCCGCGACGGCGTCGGCTTGACGCTCCCGCCCGGGCGGACGTTGCCAGAGGCAACCGGACCAGTCGATTCAGGTCCCCATTCCCGCCAAACTCCGCCCCGAAACCGCCTTTCCGATGTGACTTAGGCGACGACTGGCCTCCCCGCCTGCAGGAAACGCTCAGGTAGGCGTAGCCTTTATTTCCGCTGTCCATCACCTTGTGAAGCGGAAGAGGGCGGTTGCCGCCGTGTCGCCACACCCCAGTAGCTCGAGCGTCCCGACCGAAACCGATGGGCAGGGCCAGGGCCCTGCCGCGGGCTTCGGGCCTAACGAGTGGCTTGTCGATGAGATCTACCAGCAGTACCTCCAGGACCCGAACTCGGTGGACCGAGCCTGGTGGGACTTCTTCGCCGATTACAAGCCGGGAGCGGATACGGGTTCCGCAGTCGCCTCGGGCCAGCCTCAGGCGGCCCCCGCAGCGCCTCCGGCCGCTCCGGCCGCGCCCGCTGCCCCCGCACCGGCCGCTCCGGCCCCGGCACCCGTGACGCCCGCCGCCGCGCCGGCCCCGGTCGCCCAGGC